>DMGO01000038.1:1352-4532 GCA_003449795.1 Gammaproteobacteria bacterium
ACCAGATATTGCTTGCATTTTTTTAGGTTCACTCAAAACCCTCATTCTTTTGACACCAATATCTCTCAATATTTGTGAACCTGTGCCATAAGTTCTAAGAACTGATGATTCAGCCTGTGCTTCCTCATCATCAAAATCTTCTGCCTGAATTGCTTTGACCATTTCTATGAAGTCTTTCGGTTGAGATGAATAACAGAGTGCTACCAATATAGACTCTTCTTCTTTTGATAACTGCTTTAAAGCAGATTTCATTGGCCAACCCAGTGATTGATGATCAATTCCAATCGAATCGCGAAGAGAATTCTCAACATGCACCCTAACAAGTGGGCTTGATTGATCAGTGATATCTCCTTTAACCAATGCAAAATGAACATCTCGATTGATATGGTCTTCAAATGTCAGTAGCTTGAATTTCCCAAATTCTGTCTCTACTTCCTGCTCACTGATTCTCTCGATGGATTGCTCATTTGAAACCCGATATCGAATTAGATCAGCTATTGTGCCAATCTTAATATCATGATGCCTTGAGAACTCTATTAAGTCTGGTCTCCTAGCCATTGTCCCATCATCATTTAGAACCTCTACAATCACAGCAGCCGGACTCAACCCTGCAAGCCTAGTAAAGTCACATCCTGCTTCTGTGTGTCCTGCTCTAGTCAAAACCCCACCTGGCTTAGCCATCAGAGGAAAAATATGTCCTGGTTGTTTGATATCTGAAGGTTGAGCGCCTGGAGCAGTTGCTACCCTGATGGTTCGAGCCCTATCATGAGCTGATATTCCAGTCGTGACTCCTTCGCTTGCCTCAATTGAAACCGTGAAATTGGTTTCTTCCAAGCCTGTATTCTGAGTTGCCATCAAAGGAAGCCTGAGAAGACTGCATCTTGATTGAGTGAGTGTTAAACAAATCAATCCTCTGCCATATTTGGCCATAAAGTTGATGTCTTCTGGTGTGACCTTATCTGCAGCCATGAGAAGGTCGCCTTCATTCTCTCTTTCTTCATCATCAACAATAATAACCATCTTTCCAATGCGAAGATCGGCAACGATTTCCTCCACCGAGGAAAATTCTAATGCTGACTCTGCTTCAGTCTTTTTTAATGTATCGGTCATTCAGTCAATCCTTCAGATTTTGAACATAGCGTGCCAACATATCATATTCTATGTTCGCTCGAGTACCCTTTTTAAATTCATTGAATGTTGTTTTTTCTAAAGTATGAGGAATGATCATCACCTCAAAGCCAGAATCATTAACCGCATTGACTGTCAAACTCACCCCATTAATTGCTATTGATCCTTTTTTAACAACAAATTTCATGCCCTCTTCACTTAATGAAAAATGAAGTATCCTTGTTTGATCCAATTCCTCTATCTTCTGAACTGTAGATACCTCATCCACATGGCCGAAAACAAAGTGGCCATCAATGCTATCACCGAGCTTAAGCGATTGTTCAATATTAACCACATCACCTAACTCAAGCTCACCTAAATTAGTACATTTTAGCGTTTCTGTTGAAACATCAACTGAGAAAGAATCTTTATTTAATGATGTGGCAGTCAGGCAAACTCCATTGATTGCAATACTGGCTCCCAGATCTAAATCAACCGGGTTAAATGCAGTGGTTGCAAATTCCATTGTCACGATCGACTCCTTATCTTCCTTGGAAGACAAAATGGCCTGGCCCTGGACTATTCCACTAAACATTCTCTTTCCTCAAAGTTATTTTCATATCAGGTCCAATTGAAGTTAGATCTTTAACAGTAAAAGAGTATCGATCCGATAGTTTTTTGATGACTGGTGAATCAAACATATCAATTGCATCGGGGCCAAGTATACATGGGGCCATATAGATTATTAACTCATCAATCAAATTTAACTCAAGAAGAGCTCCATTCATTCTGGGTCCAGCTTCTACGAGGACATTATTGATCTCTATCGATGCAAGATGCTCAAACAATGCTTCATCGACTCTTTTAGAATGAATCATTGTCTCACCAGGCAATTGAAAGATCTTCTCATTGCCTGTGCACTGCATAGTCGAATCGATCACAACTCTCAGTGGTTGATCATCATCCGAAAAATTATTGATTCTCACATTTAAAGATGGGTCATCTAGGAGAACCGTTTGATTTGAGGTCATCATTGCACAGCTTCTCGCTCTGAGATTTTGAACATCTTCACGAGATTCTGCTGAGGTGATCCATTTGCTTTCTCCATTGGAAAGTGCAATTTTTCCATCCAAACTTGATCCGATCTTGCTTCTAATAAATGGCCTATTGCATTTCATCCTTTGAAAGAATCCAATATTTAGCTCACTGGATTCTTCTTCAAGTAACCCATGTGAAACTTCAATGCCTGCTGCACTCAAAATATCAATGCTTTTACCAGAAACTTTGGGATTGGGATCCAAAGAGGAAAAAATTACTTTTGAGACCTTTGCATCAATTAAAGCCTCAATGCATGGAGCAGTTCTACCTTTGTGGGTACATGGCTCAAGAGAAATGAAAACGACTGAACCCTCTGGATTCACTTCGCAATTCTTGAGCGCCACTATTTCAGCATGATCTCCTCCAGTTTTCTTGTGCCACCCCTCTCCAATTATTTTCTCATCTTTTACGATCACACATCCAACTCTGGGATTTGGCTTGCATGTATGTATTCCATTCTTCGCAAGCTCAATGCATCTATACATGTGTTCTTTTTGTTGTAACTGATTCATGATTCATCTTCTTCTGGAAAGATTGAAATTTGAGAGCGACTGTCTGCTGCAGATGGTGTATCTCTCAAAGATTCAATTTCTTTCTCAAATTCCTCAATATCTTGGAATCTTCTATAGACTGATGCGTACCGAACAAAGGCAATCTCATCAATCTCTCTCAATTCAAGCATCACAATTTCCCCCAGGGTTCTCGATTGTATCTCCCTTTCTCCTAATTTTTGAACCTTTCGAATGATTCTTGAGATCAGTTCTTCAATGGATTCGCTGCTGATTGGCCTTTTTTCTGTTGCAACAAGAATTCCCGCTCTCAGTTTTGACTCATTGAAAGGCTCTCTGGATTCATCTCTTTTAATTAATTTTGGTAATACCAACTCAGCAGATTCAAACGTTGTGAACCTCTCGCTACATTCAATACACTCTCTTCTTCTTCGAGTTTGATATCCATCTCCGGCCAACCTTGAAT
>DMGO01000008.1:0-3288 GCA_003449795.1 Gammaproteobacteria bacterium
TGGAAATATTCAGAGGCTACTTCTTAACTGGTTTTCCATGGTTCAGTTTAGGTTATATGGAAAGTGGTAGCCTTATCTCTAGTTGGGCTCCTATTGGGGGAGTTTTTTTGGTGTCGATGGTGATGGCAATGGCTTCGTCTGCAATTTTGCTTACTTTCCTGAATAAGAGAGTTTCAGGCAGCTTAATTATTGTTATCTTAATCATATCTAGTTATCTCCTTGGTACGGTTAATTGGACACATAAATCAAATGAATCTTCATATCAGGTTGCACTTGTCCAAGGAAACATTGAGCAGGATAAGAAATGGCTAGGAAGCGAATTCGAAAATACACTCACTCTCTATGCATCAAGTTTAACTAACTTAGAAGGAACAGATTTAGTGATTTGGCCTGAAGTGGCAATTCCATCTCTAAAGAGAAATGTTGAGGGGTACTTGGAGTATCTTGATACGAAAATAAAAGAGAAAGATATACAAATGTTAATTTTAGGTATCAATACTCAGGATCAGAATGGTCAAGTTTTTAATTCAATGATTAGCCTTGGTGAAGAGGAGAATATATACCAAAAGAGACATCTGGTTCCCTTTGGTGAGTATTTTCCTGTGACAGAAGGCATTCGTTCTTGGATGCAATCTATCAATCTACCAAGTAGAGACATCGCAAAAGGGGACAGAGATCAACAACCATTTAATTTGGGTAATCTTAGAATGCTTCCCTCTATTTGTTACGAAGATATTTTTGGCTCTGACGTACTTGATTTCTTTCCTCAATCAAATGTAATAATAAACATCACGAATAACGCATGGTTCGGTAAGTCAATTGCCTCTGCACAGCATTTGCAAATGTCCAGAATGAGAGCAATAGAAAGTGGAAGATATCTTCTGCGATCAACCAATACAGGAATCAGTGCAATCATTGGACCTAAAGGCAAGATACATGAGACCTCTAGACCTCATGAATACTCAGTGATTACAGGCAGTTTCTTTCCTATGGAAGGCCGAACGCCTTATATGCTCTGGGGGGATACTTTTTCATTGCTTCTCAGTATTTTCCTTATGACAATGGGGGTAATAATAGGTATGCTTCGTTTTAAAAATTAAAAATGATTGATTCAAAATATAACCCAAGAGAAATAGAAGAATCAGCCCAGAATTATTGGGAGGATAAGAGAGTTTTTGAATCGATTGAGGATCAAGAGAAGGAAAAATATTACTGTCTTTGCATGTTTCCTTACCCTAGTGGACGATTGCATATGGGACATGTTAGGAATTACACAATTGGTGATGTCGTATCTAGATATCAGAGAATGCATGGCAAGAATGTTTTGCAGCCAATGGGATGGGATGCTTTTGGTTTACCAGCTGAGGGTGCAGCAATAAAAAATAATATGGCTCCATCAAAGTGGACCAGACAAAACATTGAATACATGAAGTATCAGTTAAAGATGCTTGGTTTTGGGTATGATTGGAGCAGAGAACTTGCTACTTGCGATCCTGATTACTACAAATGGGAACAATGGATGTTTACCCGTTTGTTTGAGAAGGGTATTGCATATCGAAGTGATGCCATAGTCAATTGGGATCCCGTTGAGAATACCGTTCTTGCGAATGAGCAAGTGATTGATGGAAAAGGTTGGAGATCTGGTGCAACCATTGAGCGAAGAAATATGCCTCAATGGTTTCTTAGGATAACGGATTACTGTGAAGAGCTACTCGAAGGATTAGATGATCTAGACTGGCCAGAGCAAGTCAAAGTAATGCAAAGAAATTGGATTGGTCGATCAGAAGGCTATGAAATCGACTTTGAGATTCCTCACTTAGATACAGCTATCAGTGTTTACACCACTAGAACAGATACACTCTTTGGTGCAACCTATCTTGCATTGGCTCCAGAGCATCCGATTGTTCAAGAGATAGCCAGCTTAGATAACAATGTGCAACAATTTCTAGAAGATACAAAATCACAAGCAGTATCTGAAGAAGCTTTGGAGAAAATGGAAAAGAAAGGTGTACCCCTCGGCTTTAATGCAATCAATCCTATCAATGGTGAAGAGATCCCAGTATGGACTGCAAACTTTGTTCTAATGACCTATGGAACGGGTTCAATCATGTCTGTGCCTGCACATGATCAAAGAGATCATGATTTTGCAAAAAAATATGATTTACATATTCAGCCTGTAATAAGATCAAATGACAAAGATTCAAATCATGATTTCAACAAAGAAGCCTATATTGAAGAAGGTATATTGTTTAATTCTGGAAATTATGATGGAGTCAGCTCTGCTCAAGCAAAAGATCAGATAGGAGAATTACTTACTGATAAAAATGCAGCAAAGAAAGTCATCAATTATCGTTTAAGGGACTGGCTCATTTCTAGGCAACGGTATTGGGGTGCTCCAATACCAGTGTTGACAAACGAGCAGGGCGATCTTGTTTCAGAGTCTGATGAAAATCTTCCTGTCTCTTTACCGGAGGAGGTAGAATTCGATGGAGTTCATTCTCCATTGAAAACAATGAGTGATTTTTATGAGGTGAATGACAGAGATATTCCATTGGTTCGTGAAACAGATACGTTCGATACTTTTATGGAGTCTTCTTGGTACTACGCTAGATTTTGTTCAAGCGATTCTGACAAAGCGATGTTGGATGATAGAGCCAAATATTGGCTTCCAGTTGACCTGTATATTGGTGGAATTGAGCACGCGATCTTACACCTCCTGTATGCAAGGTTCTATCATAAGCTACTTCGAGATGAGGGTCTCGTTGAAGGAAATGAGCCATTTAAAAGGCTATTAACCCAGGGCATGGTTCTAAATGATGGCGCAAAGATGTCAAAATCTTTAGGCAACACAGTCGATCCAGAGGAGATGATTCAAAATTACGGCGCAGATACAGTTCGTTTATTCATGATGTTTACCTCTCCTCCAGAGCAATCTTTAGAGTGGTCAGATACAGCAATCAACGGCTCATATCGGTTTTTAAAAAAGTTATGGAAACTGATAAAAACCCATCAAGACTCTATAAAAGATATTTCTGGTATTTCGTCGAATGAAAAGTTTAATGAAAATCAAAATAAGTTGAGAAGAAAAACGCATCAAACAATTTCAAAGGTCACAGACGATATCGGAAGAAGGTATACTTTCAATACCGCAATTGCAGCAGTCATGGAACTTGTTAATGAAGTTTCAGCTTTCAATGTCGATAATGAATTGGATCGCCAAGTAATCAAAGAGGCAATTGAAAGCATACTATTATTGCTCTCACCGATCGTTCCACATATTTGTCATCA
>DMGO01000021.1:0-5127 GCA_003449795.1 Gammaproteobacteria bacterium
TCAGGACTGGTGTATCTCAAGGCAACTGTGGTGGGGTCACAGGATTCCAGCTTGGTATGACAACGAAGGCAATGTTTATGTTGGGGAAAGCGAAAATGAGATTCGAAAACAACACAATATAGAAAATTCAATTGCATTGATTCAGGATGATGATGTTCTTGATACTTGGTTCTCTTCTGCGCTTTGGCCTTTTTCAAGTCTTGGGTGGCCTGATGAAACATATGATCTAAAAACTTTTTACCCAACAAACGTGCTGGTCACAGGCTTTGATATCATTTTCTTTTGGGTCGCAAGGATGGTAATGATGGGCCTTAAGTTCATGGATGAGATCCCTTTCAAGGAAATATATATACATGGTCTGATCAAAGATAAAAATGGTCAAAAAATGTCGAAATCAAAAGGTAATATTTTAGACCCAATTGATCTAATTGATGGCATCAGTCTTGATGAACTTCTCGATAAACGAGTGCAAGGCCTCATGCAGCCTGAAATGGAAAAAAGAATCATCAACGATACAAAAAAAGAATTTCCTAATGGAATTCCTGATTTTGGAACAGATGCACTAAGATTCAATTTTGCAGTTCAGGCATCTACAGGGAGAGATGTTCGACTCGATCTTAAGCGAGTTGAAGGTTATAGAAACTTCTGCAACAAGATTTGGAATGCATCTCGATTCATCAAAATGAATACCAATGATTTTGAATTATTGGAAATAAAGGACACCGAAGGACATCCCATTGATCAATGGATCCAATCAAAATTTGCAGAAACAATTGATGAGGTAGAAAAGCAATTCAGTCAATATCGTTTTGATCTTGCAGCAACTGCAATGTATGAATTTGTTTGGAATGACTTTTGTGACTGGTATATCGAATTATCAAAAGCATTGATCAATGAACCTGGAATAAAACAGTCACAAAAAGACTATACAAAAAATAATTTAATAAAGATGCTGGACGCAATCCTAAGAATGCTGCATCCAGCGATCCCTTTTATCACAGAAGAAATATGGCAATCGCTCAGTGAAGAGAATAATAACAAAAGCATTATGAAAGCTAACTTCCCCAGCTCTAAAAATTGGAAAGTAGACACTGAAATTGCTTCCAATACGGAATGGCTTAAGAGTTTTGTATCCTCTGTCCGTCAGATTCGATCTGAAATGACCATTTCACCAAAACAATCGATTAAAATCATTGTTGATGATGCTTCTAATTCAGATATTAAAAGACTGGAATTATTTGAATCTTTTATAAGCAATATGGGATCTATTGAGTCAATCATTCATAAAGAAGGACCAGATGATTTGCCAAAATCTGCCATCGCACTTCTTAAAGGAATGAAAATATATATTCCATTAGAAGGCCTTGTGGATATTGAGGAAGAAAAAGCTCGATTGCAAAAGAAATTATCGAATCTGAATCAAGATCTTAAATCAGTAGAAAATAGACTCTCAAATGATGCTTTTGTTGAAAAAGCTCCCAAAGAAGTTGTTGATGAACTTAAGGAGAAGTTCAAAGCATTGTCATCGGATCAAACTCGAATTGAGGAACAGCTTAAACTGCTATGAATTTGTTTCTTTTGGAATCATCCAAAGCAAGATCAAGCCAGGAATAAATAAGACCAGTAAACCCAGTATTCCGGCCCTTGGTGTATTGAAAATCATCGATATCCAAGCAAGCAATGCAGGTCCTGCGACTACAGCTGATTTACCGACTAGATTATAGAAACCAAAAAATTGAGCCTCTTTATCTTTGGGAATAATACTACTGAAATAAGCGCGGCTGACTGCTTGTACACCGCCCATGACTAGTCCAACAACAATTGCCATTGCATAAAATTCTGCTGCTGTTGTGATTCTACTGGCAAAAATTGATATCAATATATAGATAAGGATTCCAATCGTAAGTATTTTCTTAAAACCAAGTCTATCTGCGAAATACCCAAAAATAAGCGTTGATGGGAAACCAACAAATTGTGTCAAAATCAGTGCTGTGATCATGGAGGATGCCTCCAATCCTATGTCTGTGCCATAAGCAGTGGCCATCCTTACAATTGTGTCAATGCCATCCATATAAAACCAATAAGCGAGAAGAAAAATAGCCACATTTTTATATTTTCTCACCTCAGATAATGTCTGATAAACCTCATTAAATGATTGTTTCAATGCTTGAAAGAATCGTGGATTTTCACTTTCAGAGTATTGCTCTCTTACATTCCTTAAAAGGGGAACGCTGAAAAATGCCCACCAAACTGCAACCATAAAGAAAGAGAGTAAGACAGCATTGGATTGGCTTTCTATTCCAAAGAGTTGAGGATTCAAAAACATGATGACATTGATTAGAAAAAGTAATCCACCGCCCAAATAGCCCAGAGAATACCCTAGTGCTGAGACACGATTCCTATTTTCATTATCAGAAACTGAGACAATCAGGGAATCATAGAATACATTCCCTCCTGAAAATCCAACAGCCGCGATTGCGTATAGGAGAGCAGCAAGCATCCATTCACCTTGAGGTATAAAATAAAATGATGCTGTACAAAGAATCCCAAGGCTAGCAAATAAAAGGAGAAGCTTTTTCCTCTTAGTGCCTATGTCTGCATATGCACCCAATATTGGCGCCAATAGAACAACGATCAAACCAGATAGTGAATTTGCATACCCTACCATTGCGGTGCTTTCTAGATTTGATAAATCACTCGCCCAATAAGATTTGTAAAATATTGGAAAAAAACCTGCCATCACTGTGGTTGCAAAAGCTGAATTTGCCCAATCATATAGCGCCCATGAGATAGCATCTTTCTTATACTTTTTAAAAATCATTATTCTAGAAAATCATTTGCTAATTGTAGATCTTCCCACACTTTATGTTTTTGAGAAGGGCTTCTCAAAAGATAAGCTGGGTGATATATCACCAAAGTAGGAACTTCATTGGATCCAAAACCATGAATTTTTCCTCTTAACTTTCCCATTGGTAAATCAGAACCCAGAAGCGAATGAGCGGCAATCTTTCCAACTGCAATGATGATTTTTGGTTGAACCAGATCAATCTGTTTTTCTAGGTAAGAAAAACATTGATCTACTTCTCCAAGTTTGGGGTCACGATTATCCGGTGGTCTGCATTTAAGAATGTTGGCAATGAAGACTTCATCTCTTGTTAAGCCCAGAGAAAAAATGACCTCGGCTAATAAGCGCCCTGCTCTACCTACAAATGGTTTACCTTGAAGATCCTCATCCTTGCCAGGCGCCTCTCCAACAAAAAACCAATCAGCGTTTCTATTCCCATCACCAAAAACAGTATTATTGCGGCCTTTATGCAGTGAGCATTTTTTACAAGTGGCTACTTTAGATTCAATCGATGCCCAATCATTTTCATGATCTTGATTAAGCACTTTGGGTTTATCTCTAAGTTGATATGTATCAATCCCTAGTGATTGAAACAGTTTGAGCCCGATAGACATAATCTAATCTGAGACGTTGCCTTCTTTTTTAGCGATCTGATTCCTAAAAACTTCTAATGATGCAAAAAATAGTCCGGAAACAAGGTAAACAATTGATAGCAGGCTGAGAACATTTGGTGCATCCAAGATAATTAATATGAATATCAACGGGATCAATAATGCTCCATTAAATGGCATCCTATTCAGTGTTCTAAGATCTTTAAAGCTGTTGTATTTAATCTTTGAGACCATAAGTATTGATGCCAATAGAAAAAAAATGGCGATCATAATCAGGGCATTTAAATCATCAAATGAGTGAATCACGCATTGCCAAATCATCACAGTGACTAAAGTTGCAGAGGCTGGAGACGGCAATCCCAAGAAATAATTCTCAGACTTTAGCACAAGATGATTATTAAATCTGGCAAGCCTTAGTGCTGTTGTCGCTATATAAAAAAACGATAGGAGCCATATGAATTTAATGTCAATTTCTGAAATGAAATTGTTTGTTGCCCAAGAATAAAACAATATTGATGGCGCTACGCCAAACGATATCAAATCACAAAGACTGTCATAATCTTTCCCAAAATCAGAAACTGCATTCGTGGCTCTTGCAACTTTTCCATCTAAGCCATCTAAAAAAACAGCGACAATGATAGAAATGATTGCCATCTCATACTGTCCGTCAATCGAGCAAAAAACTGAAAAACATCCCGCAAATAGATTGGCTGTGGTAAATATGTTGGGCAAAATGAATATACCCTTCTTTAAGTTTACCTTATCTCTGTTTTTTTCTTTTCTTAGGACCATCGCGACATTATAAATAAATCACGTAACATGTAAAAATTGGATTTCTTAAAACTATTAACAATATATCTGATGTTTTGATGCATTTATTTGGGTTTTTACTTACTATTTCAGTATGAAATTATCAAATTACCCTATTAAAACGTTTAAAGATGCTCCATCTGACGCTGAACTAATCTCGCATCAACTTATGTTGAGAACGGGGCTCATAAAGAGATTGGCTTCAGGAATATTCACTTGGATGCCCTTCGGTTTAAAAGTTTTAAGAAAGATCGAGCAAACCGTCAGAGAGGAAATGGATAACTCAGGTGCTTTTGAGGTCCTCATGCCAACCATACAACCTTCAGAGTTATGGCAAGAAACCAAGAGGTGGGATGATTATGGTGATCTGCTTTTACAGATTCGCGATCGTCATGAACGTCTGTTTTGCTATGGTCCCACGCATGAAGAGGTTATCACTGATATTCTCAGAAAAAGTGTAAAAAGCTATAAACAGCTACCTGTTAACTTCTATCAGATTCAAACAAAATTCAGAGACGAGATTCGACCTCGATTTGGTGTTATGAGGGCGCGTGAATTTCTAATGAAAGATGCTTATTCATTTCATTTGAATCAAGATTCTCTTGAAGAAGAATATGAAAAAATGGACAAAACGTATGAAAAGATCTTCACAAAACTGGAGCTTGATTTCAGGAAAGTTCAGGCCACAAGTGGGGAGATTGGCGGTTCGGTTTCTCATGAGTTTCATGTAATTGCAGAATCTGGCGAAGATGAAATCGCATTTTGTGATGATGAAAACTTTGCTGCAAATGTTGAGACATTGGAGAGTGAAAATGCGCCCAATGGTGGAGAATTAAAATATGCAAGAGGCATTGAAGTGGG
>DMGO01000097.1:0-9507 GCA_003449795.1 Gammaproteobacteria bacterium
AAGACCGGCAGAATGATCTTTGAGTTCAAAGATTATTTCATCCATTTCAAATGCAGCTGTGATTGTCTCAATAAGAACAGTGGCCTTGATGGTTCCGCGATCGATATTTAGAAAATCTTGAGCATGCAAGAAAACATCATTCCAAAGTCTCGCCTCTAGGTGATTTTCAAGCTTGGGAAGATAGAAGTAAGGACCTGTGCCTTTTTTTGATAGTGCTTCAAAGTTATTTGAGAGATAAACACCGAAATCAAAGAGTGATCCAGATATGGGTTGATCATTGATTGTTATATGTTTCTCATCGAGGTGCCATCCTCTTGGTCTGATAATCAATGTAGCAATATCATCATTGAGCCTATAAACCTTGCCATCAGACTCTCTTGTAAATTCGATGCTTTCCTCAACAGCATCCCTCACATTCAGATGACCCTGGATAACATTATTCCAAGTAGGTGAGCAAGAATCCTCAAAATCACACATAAATGTCTTAACGGGTGAATTCAATGCATTGATCACCATTTTTCGATCTGGTGGTCCAGTGATTTCAACGCGACGATCCTGAAGATCTTTTGGAATAGGCGCAACCACATAATCGCTTTCCCTTATATTTGCAGTATGATTTAAAAATTCAGGAAATCTGCCGTCATCTAATTCTTTCTGTATGATTCTTCTATTCTCGAGTAATTCCTGTCTTCGATTTTCAAAATTATTATGCAATGATTCTATGAGCGAGATAGTTTTCGGGTTAAGAATTTGTTTCTCAGCCTCTGATAAAGCGTTCATAATTTTTAACTTGGATGTCATTTGATACTTATTTCTTAATTAAGACGTGAATTTTAAGAAATATTTCATTGAAATTTCACAGTAAAAATTTCACAATGTAAATTTTACAATGAACAACCCAATAAGAAACAATCACCTCCTAGGTGTAAAGCTCAGGAACATAAGGAAATCAAACAGACTTACCTTAGAAGATCTCTCATTAAGATGCAGTCAAATTGACCCAAAATCAGCACCTTCTGTCTCATACATCAGCATGATTGAGAATGGTAAACGGCTACCCTCAGAGGAGGTTTTATCAATCATAGCCGATGTATTCCAAAAAGAAGAGTCATGGTTTCTCGATGAAAATCTAGAAGTTTCAGTTCAATCCGATGATGAAGAGCCTATAAAAAATATACCTCTTGAACCAGGTTTCCTCTATTCAAAAGATCTGCTTCAAGATGCCATACCTGAATTACTAGAACAAACAGGCATAACAGGGAAGCAATTTGCTCATCTGCTGATTCGCTCCTATCAAGAAAAGAATCAAAATAGATTTCCAGATATTGAAAAAATCGCTGATCAAGAGTCAGAACAAATACTGCCGCTAAAGGTTAGCGATATTCGTCGTTTATATAAAAAGCATGGACTGAAAATCAAATGGTTTAAACAAAATAAGATCAATACAAATCATCCACAAGGCAAAAACAAAATACTTCTGAGATCATTCTTTGAAAGCAAAAACAAGGTTTACATCAATGAGGCCCTTAAGGACGATGCAAAGAGACTTAAATACGATATGGCCACTCATCTAGGTCACAAAATTCTCCATAGGGGTGACGGTTTACGCTCCCCTATCACATCAGGAAGTAATAGCTTCAGGAGTCAGAGCTCAAGTTCTGCCGTTCAATCACATGATGTGCTATTGGCATGGCATGACTTTGAATCAAGTTTCTTTGCAAGCGCATTACTTTGTCCAAGAAAAGCTTTCAGAAACTATTTAATCAAAAATGAGCATCATGTTTCTGTCAAAAATAATTTGGAACTATCTCCTGCGCTACTAATGAGGAGAATCACAGCTGTCTCACAATATCCCTACTGGCATTATTTTGAAGCCTATCAACCAGGCTTCCTGACTGCTGTTTACAGGGGGAACGGAATACAATTGCCTTGGGGGAATTTAAATGCTGTAGATGATCCTTGTCCGAATTGGGCTGTTTTCAGATTGCTGAATGAAGATTACGTTCAAAATCCACAATCACAAATTTCTATCCTAAAAACAGATCAGTCGTCTCACCTCTATGCATGTTATTCAATAAGAATCAGAGATTCAGCGAGTAATTTAAAGCTCTATTCTCTCGGTCTTGACCTGATTCCTGCTCTGAAAGATCAAGGCTTAGATCATAAAGAGATTCTTGAAATGAGTGTAGAAAGTTGCATGAAAAACAATGGAGAATCATTGCTGAATGATGATGTAACCAATGCGCTTAAACAGGTAGGTCATATCTTGAAAATTGGATGGATCAATGATGCACTCGAAATCCCGGCAAGAATCATTTGTCCCCGAAGCTCTGGTTGTAAGAGAGAGATACCATGTAAATCAATAAGAAATCCATATCGTTTTGATGAGATTGACAGTCTTAAGGAAAATATACTGCTCTTAGAAAAAGCAAAGCTGATATAAATCTTACTCGGTTACAACTGGAATTGTATCCAGAGAATCAGTTTTATCTATTTTTGAAATTCTAGTCTTAAGGTAGTCTGTAATTTCTTCATACTTCTTATTTAATACGGATAAATTTTCAAATTCATCAAACAAAGTACCATTATCTGAGTATTTGGTAAGGTCGGGAAGAATTGGTAAATTTGAAATCAATTCTACACCGTGCTTCTCAGAAAAATCATCTATATTACCTTTCCCAAAAATATGATGATCCTTTCCAGAATCATCGGTGAAATAACTCATATTCTCTATAAGCCCAAGAACCTCTATATCAAGCTTCCTAAAAGCTATTAATGACTTCTCTACATCAATTAGTGAAATATTCTGGGGAGTTGTAACCAAGATCGTTCCGGTTAAATTCGCTTTTTGAGAAATTGTGAGTTGAGCATCTCCTGTTCCAGGTGGTAGGTCTATGATCAAATACTCAAGATCATTCCAATTGGTTTGGAAAAGCAATTGATTGATCGCTTGAGAGAGCATTGGACCTCTCCAAATCATCGCATCATTATTTGTTTGAACAAAGCCTATGGACATCAATTGGATTCCATTGGATTCAATTGGCTCAAATGACTTTCCATCCCTAGATGTAACCGATTGGCCAGAAACTCCAAAAATTCTCGGTATGCTCGGTCCGTATATATCAGCATCCAATAAGCCAACTCTTGAACCCGATTTTGATAGAGATATTGCAAGATTACTGCTAACAGTAGATTTCCCAACACCTCCTTTTCCTGAAGCGATTGCAATGATCTTTGTGTTTGTTTTCAAGACTTATTTTGAAAGCTTTCGCTTTATTTTTTTAAAGATTGATTCACCCCAATTGATTCTATCATCCCTTTGAGTTTGCTTTTGAGAAGCCCTGATGCTTCCAAAATAAAAGAATATTCCGAGTGATAGAACAATCAGAATTGAGTAGAAAAGATCAGAGTTCACTAATCTCTCGAGTAGATTTTTGCGAGCAAACGAAGTATCTCAAGATAAAGCCAAATCAAAGTCACCATTAATGAAAAAGCACCATAGGCCTCGAGATATTTTGGTGCACCACTCTCTGAAGCTTGCTCGATAAAGTCAAAATCAAGCACAAGATTGAGAGCTGCAATTGCAACAACAACCAGGCTAAAGCCAATACCCATTAAACTGTTTGAGTGAATAAACCCAATGGGCCCTCCAAAAAAACTCATGATAAAGCTAACGAGATAGAGAATAAAAACACCGCCAGTTGCAGCGAATAACATTAACCTAAAATTCTCAGTAGGCTTAATAAGGCCAGACTTATACGCCAGCAATAAGGCTGCAAGTGTACCAAAAGTCAGCGCCAAAGCTTGCATCACAATTCCATCATACAAATACTCATACATACCTGAAACAGCACCTAAGGCTAATCCTTGAAGGACGGCATATATTGGCGCCGAAATATTGGCTGTCGTTGGTTTCCAAATTGTAACGATTGCGGCAACTAAACCTCCGAACACTCCAAACCATAGCAGTCCATTTGCTAAACTAGGATTGCTATAGAGAAGATTCCAGTTCAATGCAGCAGATAAGACGCACAATAATAGATAGAGTCCAGTCTTATTGACTGCACCCGATAGTGTCATTACCTCATTGGTAGAAAAATCAGATGAGCGATGAGTAAAAGCTTTACTTCTAAATGCTGGATTACCTGATCTACCAAACATTTCTAGTGCACGATGACGAGCCATTTTATTCTCCTATTTGAACTACTTATTTGAGATCTTGACGACAATTTCAAGATCCTGTATCTGTGTGTTATCTGGAAGTCTTGGGATATTCTCGACACTCATATCATCGCTTGCTATATCCATCAATTGACCGGTATCAACATTAAAGAAGTGGTGATGAGCTTTTGTAGTAGAGTCATAATAGGTTCTTCTAGGATCAATTGTTACTTCGTTGACTATGCCGTATTTGGCAAATGCATTCAATGTGTTATAAACAGTGGCTTTTGATATGGTATAGCCCTTTAGCTTAAGCTTTTCATGTACTTGATCTGCTGATAAATGTTTTGGCTTATCAAGCAAAATCATTCCGATACGAGTACGAGCTCTTGTGGGCCTTAAACCATAGAGCTTAAGCTTTTCCTGAACCTTTGATTTCAACTCAATTACATCATCCATAACATTATTCTAAAATGGATTCCTTGTTTTTCCAATATTTTCAATGTCTTATTGATTTCTTTTTTTTAAAAGTTCTACAACCAATAGCATCAGGATCCCAATTGTAATAAAACTATCAGCCAAATTAAATGCAGGGAAATAAAAGTTTCGAATAGCATCAAATCCATCTATATCTGTAAACTTTCTTTCGTAATAAAAAAGGATAAAATCTGTAACAGCGCCTTGCATTATTCGATCAATAAGATTTCCAATCGCACCACCGATAATAAATAGAATCCCAAACTCTTCTATCTTTGACCAAGCATTTTTAATTAAAAGAAAAATGAAAAACGCGATGGCTAATAATGAAAGGACAATCAAAGGAAGTGTTTGAAGACCAGATTGATAATCAAAAAGACTGAAAGCAATACCTTTATTAAATATCAATGTGAGATCCAAAAAGCTAAAAATATTTAATCTCTCGTACTCACTGAGGGAAGCAATAATTAGGTTTTTTGACCATTGATCAAGAAAAATGATTGTCGAAATAATAAAAAGCCTAAATAGAGAATGACTCATCTAGAAAAATGATCTCTCTTCAGGTGAATCGCTGATATTGCTTACACATCGAGCACAAATCTCTGGATGTTCACTAGAATCTCCTACTGATTCTTGACGGTGCCAGCATCTTCCACATTTTTCTGCTTTAGATTTATTTACCTTCACACGCAGCTTCTCATTAGAATCAATAGTATCGTCAATCTCAAGATGAACTGAGGAAGAAATGAATAAGAATCTCAGCTCTTCAGAAAACTGTTTAAGAAAATCGTATGTGTTTTGATCTGCGTAAATTTCCAAATGTGCATCCAGTGGAGATCCGATTTTGCCATCATCCCTTGCAACCTCCAAAGCTTTAAGAACAATCGAATTTATGTCATTCAATTGATCCCAATCAACATTCGACTTAGGCTCTTCTATATCTATCCAATCAGAAAGAAATACAGATTCTCCTTTCCTCTCTGGTAGATGTTTCCAGATTTCTTCAGCTGTAAAAGACAAAATAGGAGCAATCCAACGAGTCAATGATTCTGCAATGATATACAAGGCTGTTTGTGCAGATCTTCTGCCGTGCGAATCTTTCGGCATTGTATAAAGTCGATCCTTGATAATATCTAGATGGAAACCTCCCATATCATTGACACAAAAGTTATGTAAAAGCTGGATGATTTTATGGAATGAATAGTTATTAAACTCATTCTTAATTTCTTCATTCATTACTGCAACACGCTGAATAGCTAATTGATCAAGCAATACTAGATCCTCAATTTTCTGCTGATTCTTTGTAGGATCGAAGTCGCTTAAATTACTCAATAAAAATCTCGCTGTGTTTCTGATCCTCCTGTAAGTATCTGCATTACGTTTTAGTATCTGATCTGAAATTTTCATTTCACTGGTGTAATCGGTTGATGCAACCCAAAGTCTCAAAATATCAGCTCCCATATTATTTATAACCGATTGAGGTGAGACGGTATTTCCAATTGACTTAGACATCTTATGTCCTTTTTCATCGACTACAAATCCATGAGTGAGAACTTCTTTATATGGTGCTTGATCACTTATTGCCACAGAAGTAAGTAGAGAGCTTTGGAACCACCCACGGTGCTGATCAGATCCCTCCAGATACAAGTCAGCTTTATCTGTGATGTGATCAAAGAGATGGCTGACCGTTTTGTGTGCAATTCCTGAATCCATCCAGACATCCATTGTATCAGTGGATTTTTCATATGAATTTGAATCATCACCCAGTAACTCTTCGATATCTGCATCAAACCACGCATCAATTCCATTCTCCTCAATTTTTTCAGCAATCTCATTAAGGAGTTCTTGAGTGTCAGGATGGATTCTCTGATCGTCTTTATGTGTAAATAGAGGAATAGGTACGCCCCAATATCTTTGTCTCGAAATACACCAATCCGGCCTTGTTTCAATCATTCCATTGATCCTGTCTTCTCCCCATTTTGGTTTCCACTCAACATCTTTGATTGACTCTAAACAAGAGGATCGAAAATCTTCATTTTCCATACTGATGAACCACTGTCTTGTTGTCCTAAAGATCACTGGCGTTTTATGTCTCCAGCAGTGTGGATAGCTGTGTTCAAATTTTTCACTAGAAATTAACAAGTTTGATTCATCTAATCTTTCAATGATTTCTGATTCAGATTTAAATATATGCTGTTTGGCAAAGCTCTCTTTTGCATCAGTGAAAACACCATATGAATTAACGTAACATTTGAGATCTAAATCATTTTCTTTCCCAATTTGAAAGTCCTCTTGTCCGTGAGCAGGAGCAGTGTGAACTGAGCCAGTACCATTCTCAATGGTAACATGATCACCTAAAAGAACTGGTACTGTTCTCTCGTCAAAAGGATGCTGTAACTGGAGTCCTGAAAGGTTTTTAGCAGAAACCTCTTCTAGCATTTCTAAGTTTGAAACACCCCATCTTTTCTCCATACTCTCTCTAAGTTCATTTGCAACAATAACAAGAATATCTCTTTCATGAAGTGTCAGACTGTAAATCCCATAGGGAATATCTTCACCCATCGCGACTGCCTCATTTGATGGAAGGGTCCATGGTGTTGTTGTCCAAATTGGAATAAACAATTCATTATCATTATTGATCTTGCTGGCATTTGTTCTTTCAATAAACTCAGAAGGTTCAACTATTTTGAATAAAACATCAACTGATGTAGAAACTTTATCCATATACTCGACTTCTGCCTCTGCCAAAGCAGACTGACAATCTAAACACCAGTGCACTGGTTTATGCCCAAATGTGACATGATTGTTTCCGTATATTTCAGCAAATGCACGAATCTGTTCCGCTTCATATCTTTTATCCAGAGTCAAATAAGGATTATCCCACTCTCCAGTAACCCCTAGACGAATGAAGTCTTCTTTTTGCTCTTCAACTTGCCTCAATGCATATTCACGACAATAATCTCTAAATTCTCTTGCAGTCAGCTTGTGTCCAACCTTTCCCTTCTTCTTTTCTACCTGATGCTCAATCGGTAAGCCATGACAATCCCAGCCAGGAAGATAAGGTGCATCATATCCAAATAAAGTCTTTGATTTAATGATGAAATCTTTCAAGATCTTATTGAGAGCATGTCCTATATGAATTTTTCCGTTAGCGTAAGGAGGACCATCAAGGAGTAGAAATGGCTTCTTGCCCTTACTTTTTTTTCTGATTTTTCTATACAAATCAATTTCATCCCAAAATTTAAGAATTTCAGGTTCTCTATTGGGCAGATTCGCCTTCATCGGAAAAGACGTACCTGGCAGATTCAAAGTGTCCTTATAATCTTTCATAGATGCTCATTTTGATGTGCATATTATAGTCGCTGGCTTGTGGATTCAATACGTAAGTCCTTAAACCTAAATCCAAGAAGAAAAAGAATTGAAAAATAAATAATTACTGACAATGAGATTAGAAAGAATAATGATCTTATTCTTTCTGAAAGCATACTGTTTGCCCACAGTGAATTTTCTGGATTAAAAGCCATTAAAAAAGCAACCATTGCTGACGTTGCCAAGGCAATCCTCAGGATATGAATTAGACCTTTTTGATTTAGTTCAATCAGTCCGTCTGTGATCAATCTATAGAGCAATAATCCTGCATTAGTAATTGAGGCAATTGAAAAAGCGAGTGCCAGACCTAAATGCGGATAATTAGAATTCTGACTTGTGAAGTAATAGACAAGCAGAATAGAAAAAATGACATTTACAAATAATGTAATTAGGCCAAATCTCAGGGGTGTTTTTGTATCTTCTCTTGCATAGAATGCTGGAGATAAGACCAAAACCATACACAAACCGATGATACCGATAGAATAACCCCTAAGACTGATATCGGTCATGATTAAGTCATAATCACTAAAACTGCCTCCCAAAAAAATCGTAGAGATAAGAGGTCCAGAGAGCAGATAAAGGCCTGCAGCTGAAGGCACTGAAACCAATAATGCCAAACTCAGACCCCAGCGAAGTGTCTCTTTAAATTGTTTTTGATTATTAAGAGCATTCTCTTTAGATAGAAAAGGTAAAACCACTGTCGATAATGCAACCCCAAAAACACCAACTGGGAATTCCAATAATCGATCTGAATAATAAATCCAACTCACACTTCCGGTTGCTAAGAAAGACGCAATCAATGTATTAATTAAGAGATTAATTTGAGAGGCAGAACTACCAATTAATGATGGGATCATAAGTTTTATCACTCTTTTCACGCCTGAATGATTCCAACCCCACCTTGGGCGTGGTAACCGATTATAATTTCTTAAAAAGGGAAGTAAAAAAAGCAATTGCAGGATGCCTGCGATGAAAACCCCGAGAGCCAGGGCAATACCAGGATTTCCAAACAGAGGTGAAACCATTACTGCAAATAGAATTAAAATAATGTTCAAAATAATTGGATTGAAAGCAGTGGCCCAGAAATGTTTCTTTGTATTGAGTATTGCGCCACATAAGGCCGTAAGAGATATAAAAAGAAGATAAGGAAATGTCAATCTGAGCATTTCGACGGAGAGTTCATAACGACCATTTTCTGTATTTGTTTCAGAAAATCCTGGCGCAAATAAGAGAATTAGAAAGGGTGAGAAAATAACTCCTAATAAAGTAATGATAAATAGAATCAGTCCCAATGTTCCTGCTGTACGATCGATTAACTCTCTGACTCCTTCTTCATCTTTATTTTCCTCATAATCAGAGAGAACAGGGATAAATGCCCTGGAGAATGAACCCTCAGCAAAGAAACGTCTAAAAGAATTTGGAACCCTGAACGCAACCAAAAAAGCATCCATCAATGGAAGCGCGCCGAATAATCTTGCATAAATAATATCCCTTATCAAT
>DMGO01000106.1:0-4007 GCA_003449795.1 Gammaproteobacteria bacterium
TGCAAGCTAAGCGACCTCGCTCTTCCCATGATTGTTTCATAATTAAAATAGGCTGACTCTAATACAATATTTTCTGTGTCATCAGATATTCCTGAGTCAAGGCTTCCCATGATACCTGCAATACCTAATGCCTTTTTTGAGTCAGCAATGACAAGAAAATCTGAATCTAGAAGTTTTCTACTGCCATCGAGGATATCTATGGCCTCTTTGTCATTTGCTCTTCTTACAATAATTTTTTCATTAATCTTCTTTAAGTCATAAGTATGTAAAGGTTGTCCAGTTTCTAGCATCACAAAATTAGCAATATCAACAATTGCATTGATCGATTTATAACCAGATTGCTCAAGTCTTTTTTTGAGCCATTTTGGTGTATTTGCATCTTTATTTATTGACTTGATCACTCTAGTCATAAAAACAGGACAATCTTCCTTGGATTGAACCTCAACTTTCATGCGTTCCTTGTGATGTATTTCAGGATTAAGAAGATCTTCATATTTAATTTTCGTATTGTCCAAAGCACTGATTTCTTGGATGATCCCCTTATAACTGAAGCAATCAGCCCGATTGGGGGTCAATGAGATGTCTAGAATTTCTTCTCCTTTATCCTTTTCTATCTCTGACTCAATTCCAGACAGTGTTAAGAGATCAGATAGATCATCTGCACTATAGTCTTTTTTGAATGACTCATTAATCCATGTAACAGGTAACTTCATAACTAGAATTGATTTAAGAAATTAAGATCATTTTCATAAAAAGATCGTATGTCTTTAATGCCATATTTGAGCATTGCCAATCTTTCCACCCCCATACCAAAAGCATAACCACTGTATATTTCAGTATTAATACCTAGGTTTTCAAGAACTTTTGGGTGCACCATTCCACATCCTAGTATTTCCAACCACTTATTATCTTTAGATAGTATATCCACTTCTGCAGATGGCTCAGTAAAAGGAAAATAAGATGGTCTAAAACGCACATCAGTATTCTCTTCAAAAAATGTGTTGATAAATTGATGTAATATCCCTTTAAGGTGACTGAAGTTGATTCCCTTATCAATAACAAGCCCTTCAATTTGGTGAAACATGGGTGTATGAGTTACATCCGAATCTCGACGATAAACTTTACCTGGTGCAATGACCCTAATCGGTACACCATCTTTCTCCATGCTTCGAATCTGAATGGGAGATGTATGTGTTCTTAGTAAATACTCAGAGTTAAAGTAAAAAGTATCATGCATTGCCCTAGCGGGGTGATTATGGGGAATATTTAAAGCAGTGAAATTATGATACTCATCTTCAATTTCTGGACCATCCTCAACTACAAAGCCTGCACCATAGAATATTTCTTCAATTTCTAATAGCGTCTTTGTCACAGGGTGTCTATGTCCTTGAAAATTTCCTCTTCCAGGAAGAGTGACATCAATAATTTTGTTTTCAATGTCTTGATTGATCTCTTGTTTTTGTATTGATACTTTTTTTTCTGAAAGCTTTTCTTGGATCAATGTTTTGATCTCATTGATTCTTTTCCCATGAGCAGGACGATCTTTTGGATCTATTTTTGATAAGGATTTAAGAGCCGCTGTTACGATCCCTTTTTTACCAAGATATTTGACTCTTAGGGATTCGAGTTCATTCGATGATGAACATTCATTTATTTCTTGGATTGCTGAGCTTGACAGATCTGAAAGATTGTCGCCCATCAGGCATTCTCTAATGCGGTTTTTGCTTTTTCCGATATGGCTTTAAATCCTTCTGCATCATGTACTGCAATGTCTGCAAGCATTTTTCGATCAATTTCAACACCCGCAGATTTAAGTCCATGCATTAATTTACTATAAGAAAGATTATTCTCTCTGGCTGCAGCATTGATCCTAACAATCCACAATGCTCTGAATGTACTCTTTTTCTTTCTTCTGTCTCTATAAGCATATTGTCCTGCTTTAGTGGCAGCTTGTTTTGCAACTTTAATCAGACGGCTTCTAGCACCATATTGACCTTTAGTCTTTTTAAGTACCTTCTTATGTCTTGCTTTTGACGTTACGCCTCTTTTTACTCTAGCCATTTATCTGTCCTTTATTAACTGTAAGGCAATAGTTTTTTTACACTCTTCATATCACCCTCTGCAATCAGCGAAGACTTTCGAAGTTGCCTTTTTCTTTTGCTGCTTTTTTTAGTGAGTATATGATTCAAGTGAGATGAACTTCGCTTGAATTTACCGCTGCCTGTTTTTTTAAAACGTTTAGCAGCTCCTTTATTTGTTTTTAGCTTTGGCATAATTAAATTCTCAATTGTGTTTTGGTGCAACCACTGTAATGAGTTGTCTGCCCTCAAATTGGACTTCCTGCTCCACAGATGATATTCCCTCGATATCAGTCAGTACCCTTTTTAGTAAGTCATGTCCTAACTCTACGTGTCTCATTTCTCTCCCTCTGTACCTTAATGATATTTTTACTTTATTTCCTTGCTCTATGAAGTCTCTTATTTTACTCACTTTAACTTCATAATCTCCTTTCTCAATCAGTGGTCGAAACTTAATTTCTTTGACTTGAATTGTTTTTTGTTTCTTTTTAGCTCCTTGCGTCTTTTTCTTTTGCTCAAATAAATATTTACCGTAATCTAAAATCTTGCAAACTGGCGGTTCTGTATTTGGTGAAACTTCAACAACATCTAAGCCCTTCCCCGCTGCCATCTCAATGGCTTCTTCTATTGGTAAAATTCCTAATTGACTACCATCTTCATCTATTAAACGAATCTCAGAAGCTCTAATTTGGCTATTCTTCCGAATCCTCTTTTTAGCAGCGATATTTTTTCTCCTTAATTATTTATTTCTTCTCTGACTCTTACTAAAAAACTTTCTAGCTTCATATTACCCAGATCATCTCCTTTTTGAGTCCTAATGGTGATTTCCTCACCGCAAACCTCTCGGTCACCTAAAACAACCATGTAAGGTACCTTATTTAGGGTGTGATCGCGAATTTTAGAGCCTATTTTTTCGTTTCTCAAGTCAATTTCCACTCTTAAGCCATTTTTTTTCAGAATATTGTGAACCGAATTTGCATAATCATGTTGTTTTTGATTAATCGGTATAACGCAAACTTGCACTGGAGCGAGCCATAATGGGAATTTTCCAGCAAAATGTTCAACCAAGATTCCAAAAAATCTCTCGACTGAACCAAGCAATGCTCGATGAATCATGATTGGATGATATTTCTTGCCATCGCTTCCAACATATCGCATATCAAAACGCTCAGGTAGATTGAAATCTAGCTGTATGGTTGAACATTGCCAAAGCCTTCCGATTGCATCTTTGATCTTAATGTCTATTTTAGGACCATAAAATGCTCCGCCACCCTCGTCTATTTCATAGTTAAGATTTTTTTCATCCAGAGCCTTTATAAGTGCTGCTGTTGCTTTATCCCAGATAGCTTCACTGCCAACATATTTTTCTGGCCTGGTTGCTAAATGAATCTCAAATTCTTTAAAAGTAAATTTATTAAGCATATTGATTGCCAATTCCAGTATTTCGCTGATTTCATCTTCAATCTGTTCCTCAGAGCAAAAGATATGAGAATCATCTTGAGTAAAACCTCGAACCCTCATAAGACCGTGCAGAGCACCTGTCATTTCTTTCCGATAAACTGTACCAAGCTCTGCCCATCGAATTGGCAGGTCTCTATATGATCTTAATTTATCTTTATATACCAGAACATGACATGGGCAATTCATAGGTTTTAATCGATAAGATTGATTTTCATCATCTATGGGTTTGAACATCGATTCTTCATAAAAGTCGGTATGTCCGGAAGTCTGCCATAAGCTATCAAGAGCAATATGTGGTGTATAGAGAAGTTCATAATCTGCCTTTTCGTGTTCTTCTTTCCAATATTGTTCAATTTGACTTCTTATTCTTGATCCTTTTGGATGCCAGAAAACAAGACCTCCTCCCGCATCTTCTTGTATGCTAAATAAATCTAAGTCTTTACCAATTCTTCGATGATCTCTTTTTTC
>DMGO01000067.1:0-7159 GCA_003449795.1 Gammaproteobacteria bacterium
TCATCAAGACAATCAATCTCGCTCTTCACTCCATGGGCAATGGTCATCAAGATTTACCTTTATACTTGCAGTAACGGGCTCCGCAATTGGTTTAGGTAATATCTGGAAATTTCCATATATTGCTGGCGAAAATGGGGGCGGTGCATTTGTCCTAATATATTTAATTTGTATTTTTGTTATAGGGTTTCCAATCATGGTCTCTGAAATCATGCTGGGTAGAAGAGGGCGAAGAAATCCAATAACTTCAATGAAAATACTTGGCCAAGAAGAGCAGGGCAATGAAAATTGGAGATATGTTGGACTAATCGGACTAATGGCGGGCTTTATCATATTATCTTATTACAGTGTAATAGCTGGATGGACGCTACATTATTTTAAGTTATCAATATTTGGTGAGTTATCAGATCTTAATAATGATGCTGCGCAATCTATTTTTGGTGAATTAACTGGATCTGCTGTCTCACAATTGATCTATCACACTATTTTCATGGTAATTACAATTTCGATTATCGCAAAAGGCATTAAAGATGGACTTGAACGAGCAGTGAAACTTATGATGCCAGGATTGCTCTTCATTTTAATTATACTGCTCTTATATTCTATTTTTCAGGGAGACTTCTTGGCAGGGATAAATTTCTTACTCAAGCCTGATTTTTCAAAAATAACGTCACAAAGTGTCCTCGCAGCGATGGGACAGGCATTTTTTACATTGAGCCTAGGAATGGGTTGTATTGTCATGTATGGCGCTTATTTACCAAAAGATGAATCGATCATTGGTACGACGACAGCAATAATATTTTGTGATACAGCAATTGCCTTATTGGCTGGATTGGTTATTTTTCCAATTGTTTTTCAATTTGGACTCAAACCAACAGATGGCCCAGGATTGATATTTTTAACATTACCGCTTGCTTTTAATGAGATCGCTGGTGGTTATGTATTCTCTGGCCTTTTCTTCATATTGTTAGCATTCGCTGCAATTACTTCTGCACTAAGCTTATTAGAGCCTTCAGTTGCATGGATGATCGAAAACAAGAATTACAGCAGAGGAAAATCTGCAGTCATAATTGGTTTTTTGATATGGATACTCGGATTTTTATCAATATTTTCTTTCAATATTCTTTCTGAATTTACATTCTGGAAAGGAACTCTATTTGATAATTTTGACTATTTAGCAAGCAACATCATGCTTCCATTGAGTGGTCTACTATTTACTATCTTTGCCAGCTGGGTTATGAGAAAAGATCACTCAACAGAAGAGTTATCGGATGTTTCATTGAGTATCTATAAGCTTTGGAGATTCAGCGCAAGATACATTGCACCATTTGGAGTGATGCTAGTATTCCTTAATGCCATTGGTATCATCTGATTTGAAAGAATACTCTCGAACATTTTCAGTCAGTAAGCCAATTGATGAAGTATTTAAAGTACTTAATAATGTTGAAGATTATCAATCATTCATACCATTTTGCTCCGAATCAAAAATAATTGAACAAACTGAGACCACTATTAAAGCTTTACTAGAGCTTTCTTTTTTGAATACAAGCTCAGAATTCATAAGTGAAAATAAATTTAAAAAGAATGAATTCATAAATATGGAATTTGTAAAAGGCCCATTTAGATCATTTCATGCAAAATGGCTATTTGATTCCATTAGTGAGAATAAAACAGATCTGACATTTAAGATGAGCTACTCAATAAGTAATCCCATTACAGAACTTATGTTTTCAAAAAATATTGATGTTGTAAGCCAAAGAATTATTGAAGCATTTAAGAGCAAGATTGAAGGATAAAAATTATATTTCTGGCCTCGTTAAAACATCTTTCTCTATTTTAGTCACTATTTCGTTTTCAAAATAAACAACCAACCAGTATCTTTGATCATTATTCAAAGGATCACCGCTCATTCTTTCTTGATATAAGTAAATATAGTCCCAACGATCAGTTTGGTATGGGTTACCGATTACTGGACCACCAAGCAGATAGCGAACTTGGCTTTTTGTCATTCCGACTTCAACTCTGTCAATATTTTCGATCTTTAATAGGTTTCCCTGCTGAAGGTCTGGCCTGTAAACACAAGAAGAGACAATAAAGAGGATCAAAATTAAATTTAGTAAATGATTTTTACGCATTTCTTTTATCGTGTCCCCAAAATAATTTTGACCTAAGAGTTTCATAGTAATCATAGTGATTAGGATGAATAAACTTTACTCTTTTATCTGACTTGCTGATAATAATACAATCACGACCTGATATCTCAGAAATTATTTCTCCATCAAGGCTGATTTCTATCGAATCATCATTCTGTTCTGTGAATTCAAGTTTTATCTCGCATGTTGATGATATAACCATTGGTCTATTGGTTAGTGTATGGGGTGCTATTGGAACCAATAAGAAAGTGTCTGAATTTGGGTTAATTATAGGACCACCGCAGCTAAGAGAGTATGCAGTAGAGCCAGTTGGTGTGGATACAATATAACCATCACCTTCGTTTGAATTGACATAATTGCCATCAATCGAAGTAAGAACATTAATCATTCTTCCAGTTTTTGTTTTATTGATGACTAAATCATTGATCGCATGTCCGATAAACGATTCTTTATCTTTATTTAATATTTTTACATCAAGCAATATTCTTGACTCTGTTTGGAATTCACCCTGAATGATTTCTTTAAGAGCGGCAGAGACAAGATCAGGATTGATGTCTGTAAGAAATCCTAGACGCCCTTTATTGATACCTGTGATTGGAACATTGTGTTTACTTGCCAATTTTGACGATTTGAGCATTGTTCCATCCCCACCAATTGAAACAATTAGATCCATATCAGTTATCTGATCTTCTTTAACCTTTTTTACACCAGAAATATCATTCTGATCATTAGAGGGGCTATATCTATAGAGCTCAAGCTTATATTTATCTACCGTTGAAGAAAGATCCAAGACAAGGTTACTCAGATAGTCATCATTCAGTGAACCTAAGAAAAGTATTTTCTTAATTGAGTCGATCATAAAATTGAATTAATTTACTCATGCCTATATTTTGATAAATTATACGGTATCGTATTGAATAAATCTTAGAACAATGACCAAAAAGAAACTGACAACCAATCGAGCTGAAATGATCTTGTCTGCGATCATTGACTCTTATATTGAAGAGGGAACTCCAATCGGGTCAAAGAAGCTTGCATCAAATGATAAGTTTAATTTGAGTCCAGCTACAATTAGGAATGTTATGTCTGACCTTGAGGACCTCGGGTTTATCGCGTCTCCACATACCTCATCCGGAAGAATACCAACCCCAAAAGGTTATCGTTTCTTTATAGATTCACTATTACAACTTCAGCCATTGGATCAAGACGAATATGTATCGATTGAAAATACAGTCTCAACGCTTACTTCATCAAACAAAGATCTGGCGTTGAATGTTTCTAGTACGTTATCGAACATTACCCACCTTGCAGGAATTGTTACAGTCCCTAGAAAAAAGAATAATATCCTGAAAGAAATTGATTTTATTCCGCTTTCTGACCAAAGGATTTTGGCCATAATTGTCATTAATCAAAAAGAAGTTGAGAACAAGATTCTGCAAATGAAACGAGATTACACAAGAGAGGAACTTCAAGAATCTGCAAACTATCTCAATCAAAACTATTCCGGCAAGAGTCTTGAATTCATCAAAGAAGATCTTCTCAATCAGCTCAAAGAAACTTCAGATTTAGCTAAAACCCTCATGAACAATATCATTGATATCGCTGATGATGTTTTGAATACAGAAGAGAATGATGATTATTTTGTAACTGGTGAGAGTCACTTGATGGATCATGACGAGTTATCAGATATTAAGCGATTAAAAGCCTTGTTTAATGCTTTTAGTGAAAAACAAGAATTACTGAATATTTTGGATAAAAGTCTAACCACGAGTAATATTCAAATATTTATTGGTGAAGAATCTGGGTATAAGATTTTTGATAATTGCACACTTATAACAGCTCCATATACAAATGAAGAGGGCTCTATTGGTGTACTTGGTGTAATCGGTCCAACAAGAATGGCATATCAGCGTGTTATACCAATAGTTGATGTAACAGCTAAATTACTCAGCAAATCATTGAAATCCTAATTTTTGACCATATATTTCATTGATTCAAGGAGGTCACATGACTGATAACAATGAAAATGAAGTAAATGAGATAACAGAAGAAACCTCAGAAGCGATTCATACTGATGATGCGGAAATGGATGATTCAGTTCCTGTTGAAGATAATCTTCAGGAAAAGATTGATGAACAGTGGGATCAAATCCTCAGACTTCAGGCTGAGATTGAAAACTTAAGAAAGCGAAATATCAAAGATATAGAAAGTGCTGCCAAAGCTTCAATTGAAAGAGTGTTTCAAGAAATAATCCCGGTTATAGATAGTTTTGAGATTGGAATGACCATAGATAAGGAAAAAGATGATGGCATTGAAACTTTTATTGCTGGACAAGAGGCAACTTATAAGCAGTTTATTTCTATTCTTGATAAGTTTTCAATTGAAGTCATCGACCCAAAAGATATGAAATTCGATTCTGAGAATCATGAGGCAATGAGTATTGTTGAGGATGAGAATACAGAACCTGGATATATTGTTAATGTTATCCAAAAAGGATATCGACTTCAGAATCGGCTTTTAAGACCAGCAAGAGTTATTGTTTCATCAGAAACAGAAAAAGACTGATATTTCCTTGAAAAATAATAAAGCGGACATATATATCCGTTAGAACCTACTTAATATGGAGAAAAATAAAAATGGGTAGAGTAATTGGAATTGATCTTGGTACGACAAACTCATGTGTTGCTGTCATGGATGGCGATCAAGCTAAAGTCATTGAAAACTCTGAAGGAGACCGAACGACACCATCAATAGTGGCGTATTCAAAAGAAGATGATAGGTTTTTGGTAGGACAATCTGCCAAACGTCAAGCAATTAGCAATCCTGAAAACACATTGTTTGCAATCAAGCGATTGATTGGAAGAAAACATGATGACGATGTTGTGAAAAAAGATATTGATAAAGTTCCGTTTAAAATTGTCAAAGCAGACAATGGAGATGCTTGGGTAATGACAGGCGATAAAGAAATGGCTCCACCTGCAATTTCAGCAGAAGTACTGAGAAAAATGAAAGAAACTGCTGAAAGCTATCTAGGTGAATCAATCTCTGAAGCCGTGATTACTGTCCCTGCATATTTTAATGATTCACAAAGGCAAGCGACAAAGGATGCTGGTAAAATTGCCGGACTTGATGTCAAAAGAATTATCAATGAGCCAACAGCAGCAGCTTTGGCCTATGGCATGGATAAGAAACGCGGTGATAAAAAAATTGCTGTTTACGATTTAGGTGGTGGGACATTTGATGTCTCAATCATAGAAATTGCTGATGTAGATGGAGAAAATCAGTTTGAAGTGCTTGCTACAAACGGTGATACATTCCTCGGTGGAGAGGATTTCGATCTCAGAGTAATAGATCATCTTTTGGGAGAATTTCAAAATCAAACTGGGATGGATATATCCAGTGATCCTCAAGCAGTTCAGAGGCTAAAGGAGGCAGCAGAAAAAGCAAAGATTGAATTATCAAATCAAGCGCAAACCGATATTAATTTGCCATATCTAACTGCTGATGCATCAGGCCCTAAACACTTGAACTTAACATTAACCAGGGCAAAACTTGAGTCATTGGTCGAGGACTTAATTGTTCAAACAATAGAGCCTTGCAAAACAGCTCTCAGCGATGCTGGATTATCAACCAGTGACATCAATGATGTAATTCTCGTCGGTGGACAAACACGAATGCCAAAAGTTCAGGACGAAGTAAAATCTTTCTTTGGTGTTGAGCCAAGGAAGGATGTGAATCCCGATGAAGCAGTTGCAATTGGTGCTGCAATCCAAGGCGGTGTTCTTTCTGGCGATGTAAAAGATGTATTGTTACTGGACGTTACACCATTGTCGTTGGGTATAGAAACATTGGGTGGTGTCACAACAAAGTTAATTGAGAAAAACACCACAATACCCACCAAAGCCGAACAAATATTCTCAACGGCAGAAGACAATCAAACGGCAGTCACAATTCATGTTCTCCAAGGTGAACGAGAGCGTGCACAAGACAATAAATCTTTGGGTCGTTTTGATCTAACAGATATTCCTGCTAAACCAAGAGGGATGCCACAAATTGAAGTAGCTTTCGATATCGATGCAAACGGGATCATTAATGTTTCAGCAACAGATAAAGAAACAGGTAAGGAACAAAAAATTGTAATCAAAGCTTCAAGCGGTCTATCTGATGAGGAAATCGAAAAAATGATTTCAGAAGCAGAAGCCAATGCAGACAGTGATAAGGATTTCCGTGACCTCGTTGATATTAAAAATCAGGCTGATCAAGTTATACATGCAACCGAGAAATCTTTGGAAGAGCTTGGCGAAAAAGTTACCAATGAAGAGAGATCAAGCGTTGAATCTGCGTTGAATGACTTGAAAGATTCACTGAAGTCAGATGATAAAGACAAAATTGAATCCAAACTTAAAACATTATCTGAAGCTTCTGTTGGAATTGCTCAAAAAGCATTCGAAGAAGCTCAGGCAAATGCACAAAATGAATCTACTGAAAATGAAAACAATTCAGAAGATGAGAATGTGGTTGATGCTGAATATGAGGAAGTTGATTCTGAAGAGAATAAAAATACTCATTAAATAAAAACGCATCAACACTAAATCAGACAGGGTTTTAATGCCCTGTCTGGTTATATTTGGAAAAAACAATGAGTGAACAAGATTTATATCAAACTTTAGGCATCGAGAAGAATTCATCAGATGCTGATATAAAGAAAGCGTATCGAAAGCTTGCCATGAAATATCATCCTGATAGAAACCCTGGTGACTCAGCATCTGAACAGAAGTTTAAATCCATACAAAAGGCTTATGCCATATTATCAGACAAACAAAAACGAGCCGCTTATGATCAATTTGGACATGCAGGAGTCAATCCTCAAGGCGGTATGGGCGGTGGATTCAATCCAGGAGATGCTTTCAATGATATTTTTGGAGATGTTTTTGGAGATATTTTTGGCGGAGGAAGAGGGCAAACTCGAAGATCTTCAGCTCAAAGAGGATCCGACCTCAGATATGAAA
>DMGO01000081.1:0-7860 GCA_003449795.1 Gammaproteobacteria bacterium
GAATGTAACCGGGTCTCTAAATTTGAGCCCCTGAATCCAACAACTCAAAATATAAGCGCCCAAACCGAATGCAACCCACTGAATCAGATCATTTGTCAGTTTATAAAGCAAAAAACAGATTGAGCTAATTACCGTTGCCATCAGAAGATTAATGATGGTGGCTTTGAGTCTTTTGTTTGCAGCAAAAATAACAAATGGGGAAATACCAACAAATTCCTCTTTGAGTGCAGTCAATGGATCAGTTGTTATGACAGATTCTATTCCCTCGCTTCCACCCCTTTTCGGCTCTTTAATCTGCCAGGTGAAGAATGCAAGCAAAATACCTGGTAAGCCAACCAAAATGAATGCAGCTTGCCAACCCTTTAGAGATAAGGGAGCGAGACTTGGGTCAGGGTATGTTTCAGACCATAGTTCGACAATCCATCCGCCGAGAAAGAGCCCTATGCCTGCACCCAAATAAACTCCACTTGAGTAGATTGATAGAATTGTGGATCGAACTTTGGGAGAAAAGTAATCTGAAAGAATTGAATATGAAGAGGGGCTGGCAGTTGATTCTCCAATACCTACACCAATTCGATAAACCGATAGAGCTGTTAAAGATTTTGCTGTACCTGACAAGGCAGTCATCAAGCTCCATAGTGCCAGTCCTATACTCAACAAATTCTTTCTGGACCAAGTATCTGCTAATTTACCTAGAGGTATTCCAAAAATAGAATAAAAAACAGCAAATGCTGTACCAAAAAGGAAACCCAAGTCGCTGTCAGTGATATTAAGATCTGCCTTAATTTCTTCAGCTAGAACCGATAGTATTTGCCTGTCTACAAAATTAAATATGTAGACAATCACAAGTAAAATAAGGGCTACTTTCGCAGATTTGCCGCCAACTTTTGGATAATGATTTTCGCTCATATTGTTCAAATGAAATATAATAGAATCATTGTACTTAAAAATTTCTTTTGATGACTCAAAATAAACACACTGATAAATATTCAGATCTCTCTCACTTGCCAGAAGAGTATTTGGAATTGGATCAAACGCTTAAAGCAGCTTTCAGTATTCTAGAAATTGCATCAAAAAATAGACATACTCTTTTTCATACTCCAACCCTATCAACCTTCGATGGAAATAGAGTATCCACTCGAACGATGGTTCTGAGAGAATTTGATCCCGAGAAAAGATTGATCAGATTTCATACTGATTTTAGATCGGTAAAGATAGAGCAGCTCAAGAAGGATTCTCATGCTGCAATACATGGTTATGATCCAAATCTAAAAATTCAGATACGATTTGATGGGAAAATAAACCTTCATCACAACGATGAAGTCACCAAAGCCTCTTGGAAGCTATCAAAGGAAATGTCAAAAGAATGTTATTTTGTGGGCGGACCACCCGGAACCAGAATTGATGATCCTTCTGCTTTCGATCCTTCAACTTTTGATCTTGAATCAACAAATGGATTTGAAAACTTTTGTGTACTTGTTTTTCAGTTTGAATCAATGGAGTTTTTGTATTTAAAAAAGAGTGGCCATAGAAGAGCCATTCATAACTGGACAACAGGAGAACATCAGTCATCTTGGTTGATTCCATAGCTCATTATGAGCAAAATAAATTAAGGAGTTCGAACGATTATGAATAATTCTTATGCACTAATTACAGGTGGATCTTCAGGGATAGGTTTTGAGATTGCAAAGGATCTTGCTGGACGAGGATATAATATTCTTTTGGTTTCAAGAAACGAACAAAATCTTCAAGATTGTTGTAAACAGCTATCTGACGAATTTGATATATCATCTGATTACATTGCAAGCGATTTAGCAAACAAAGAGTCCGTAAGACATATCTATCAAACGACACAGGAAAGGGGATATGACATCGAGATTCTCATAAATAATGCTGGGTATGGTATTGCCACACCATTTCACGTCACATCACTAGAGGATGAAGAAAAATTCATTAGAGTTTTAGCAACGTCTGTGATCAGTCTGACTAAACTATTTGTCAGTGATATGGTTGAAAATAAAAGTGGTAAAATAATGATTGTATCTTCTGTTGCAGCATTTGCTCCGCCTTCAGCAATACAAGTTCTTTACGGTCCAATCAAAACCTTCATGAATCGATTCAGCGATGCATTGAACTCGAGTTATAACCATATTGGAATCACATCTACTGCAGTGTGCCCTGGATTTACAGTGACAAATTTCCATACAGCGAGCAATGTTCAAAAAATGATGGATGACGTTCCTTCATTTATGAAATTCAGTGCTCAGAGGATTGCAAAAGAGGGTGTGGATGCAATGTTTAAAGGCAAGTCTTTATGTGTGCCTACAAAAACATATAAATTTCTAGTTTTTCTGCTCAAGGCCACTCCATACTGGTTTATAAGATTATTGGAGAATACCTTGGCACCCGGAAGATATGAAAAGAAAGAAACCTGAAATGAATAACTATTTGAAAAAAGTCCTAACCATCATGATAGCTCCCATGATTGTTGCTTGTTCTTCAACTGGCGATCAGAGTCAGAGTATCATCGATGGATTTTCAGAAAATCTTGTTAATGAGAAAGCAAATCATTACCGAGTAGTTTATGAGGGTCCCCAATGGATAAATAAATCTGATGCAGAAGCACAAAAGGTGGTTGATTATTCACTGCTAAGGTCGGCTGAATTATCATTAGAGAACAATTTTCCATTTTTCGTGATTCTATCCAATGATTCAGAAACAAGAGAAATTATCAGAGAAGACTCACTTTGCAATCCAAATGATAAAAATGATATTAACAAAAGAAAATGCATGAGATATAAATCCATTGGAGATATAACCTCAGCCTTTTTGGAGGATCCACTAGAGGTAGAATCTGGAACGAATACCATCATTGATGGTGAATATAAAGGCAAAGCTCTATTCGCCTCTATCACTGTGTATAAAGTCATCACCAGAAAATATAATCTCAATAGGAATCTTTTATTTGAGAATGAAATGGGGCAACAAACGATGACTAACAATGCATCAGAAGTATTAGATTGGATTCCAATCATTAATCCTACAACAGCACAATAAGAAATGATTTCATTAGGTATTTTTCTTGCTGAACATGGGCTTATTCCAGATGGATTGCTTAGGTTATTTATAAGACAATTCAGCCTTTCTAGGCTCGTCGAAGCGAACAATGAAGATCAGAAGAAGTCTGTCATTGAGGGTCTCAAGATAGGACCCATCGCAGAAAATACAATTGATGCAAATGAACAGCACTATGAGGTACCTGCAGAATACTTTAAAGCAGTTCTTGGACCCAGACTCAAATACTCTTGTTGTTGGTTTGATGATCAGAGTACCACTTTAGGTGAAGCTGAAATCAAAATGATGGAATCATACATAGAAAGAGCAAAGATAGAAGATGGTCAAACCATACTTGATCTAGGATGTGGATGGGGAAGTTTATCTCTATTTCTAGCAGAAAGATTTCCAAATTCTACTATATATTCAGTGAGTAACTCCAATGACCAGATCGAACATATTAAGCATATTGCAAAAGAGAAGAACTTGGAGAACCTACATCCAGAAGTCCAAGATGTTAATTCTTTAACCCTAAATCAACAATTTGATCGAGTGGTCTCGATTGAAATGTTCGAACACATGAGAAACTATCAAGCACTTTTACAAAAAGTGAAGCATCTCCTAAAGCCAGACGGCTTACTTTTCATACATATCTTCTGTCACAAAGAAACAGCTTATCTTTACGAGGAGTCTGGTGAGAAAGATTGGATGACTCGAAACTTTTTTAGAGGAGGGATAATGCCTTCAAATGATATATTCACTCACTTCAGTGAATTTGAAGTGAGGAAAATGTGGAAAGTAAATGGAACTCAATATACGAGAACACTTGATGAATGGCTCAAAATTCATGATCAATCGAAGAAGAGGATAATCAGTATCTTCAGTAATCATTATGAGAGACCATCAATCCATTTTTACAGATGGAGGTTGTTTTACATAGCATGTTCTGAATTTTTCAGTATTAATGACGGAGAGGAGTGGTTTGTTTCACACTATTTGCTTTCTCCGAAACAAAGTTAATTACGAATAAAGAGTAAGCTGCTTCTTCTATGATTCTAATCTATTAGATATCATCAAGGTATTTAGCTGCCAGGTTTTTTAGATCATTAGATATTTTCACAGATTGACGTGTTTTTAAATCAAAGAGTACACAGATAACTTTTAGTGTCGCAGCAATTTCATCCTTACCAAGATTTTTCATTTCGTATGAAATCGTAATTGATTTATTACCAATTTTAGTAAGCTTTCCTTCAATTTCTAGTAAGTCACCGGCTGAAACTTCAGCTTTATAATCAATCGTATGCTGGACATCCGCCCAAGCAATTCTATTCTCATCATCGCTTGAACCTGTCCATCCAAAGACTGAATAAAGCATATGATAGGCTGCATCATCAAACATCGCTACATAGTGACGAGTGGTCATGTGACCTAAAACATCACACATCCATGGATGGGCAACACTTTTTTGAACTAGAATCATAATTTCTCCTATGAGATTTTCTTTAAACCAAGAGTTTCTCTTGCTTCTGTTGGTGTTTGGATTGAGCCACCCATCAGCTGGACGATGATACAAGCTTTCTCAACCAGTTGTGCATTTGAAGCAAGAACACCTTTTTCCAAATACAGATTGTCTTCAAGTCCGACTCGGATATTGCCTCCCAACAGCACCGCTTGTGCAACCATTGGCATTTCCATGGCCCCAGTACCAAATCCTGCCCAGTTACAGTTATCTGGAAGTGCCTCAACCATATTTTTAAAAGAAGCAGTATTGGCCTCAGCTGCCCAACGTATACCTAAACAAATTTGGAATAAAGGTGGATCATCAAGTACTCCATTTGCTATCAAATGTTTGGCAAATGATAGATGTCCCAACTCGAATACTTCAAGTTCTGGTTTTACGCCAATCTCCTGAAGTCTTCTTGCTCCTTGTTCCAACATATTGGGTGTTGAAATATAAACATAATCACCTTCAGCATAATTAAATGATCCACAATCTAGTGAGCAGATTTCTGGCAGAAGTTCTTCAACATGTACCATTCGCTCCATCATTCCAACACAGTCCGTGTTATCTCCAAGATTCATTGGTTCTTCATCAGGACCTAAGAAGAGATCGCCACCCATACCTGTTGTGAGGTTAATGATGATATCAACATTGCTTTCTCGAATCCGACTAACTACTTCGCGATACAATTCAGGACGTCTGCTTGGCTTACCAGTATCAGGTTCACGCACATGTATATGAGCAATTGATGCTCCTGCTTTTCCAGACTCAATTGCTGCATCTGCAATTTCTTTTGGAGTAACAGGAACACCAGGATGTTTTCCTAAAGAATCACCCGAACCCGTTACTGCACAAGTGACAATGACATTACGATTCATTGGAAGCTTCCTTAAAATTCATTAATTAAATATAGCATTGTTAAGTACAAAAGATGGATTTTGATTTATGATTCAAATGTGAGAATTTATAAAAAACTCATCACACTAATTCTAGCTTGGATAATGTTATTCCCACTTTATGCTGTTGAAGTTGACGAGTTGCTATCGCCATCAGTAGAAGAGCTTTATGACTCAGGTAAGCTGGATGAGCCACTTTTAAATATGATCATTGACCATGGCAGCAAAGACCTACTAAGTAAGCGTTATAAAGTCCTTATCATTCCGCAGCAGGTCATCACCGATCATGATCCTAGTGCATCCCTTTCGTCATTAAATCAGCGGATTCGATCTGCTACTGACTCGGTTTTGAGTACGGTGAGGAACCAAAACGATTTTGAGCTCAGGCTACGATTTCGATCGATTAATGCTATCGCCGCGGAAGTTGGATTAGAGAGTCTTTTAGCTCTAGCAGCTGACCCATCAGTAAGACAGATCGGCCTGGATGCAGGTGGGCGAGGGGGGCTTAATCAGGCTATACCTCAGGTGAATATCGATGAAGTCCGACAAACCTATGGATACACAGGGAATGGTATTGAAGTCGCCGTTCTGGATTCAGGCATTGATACTGATCATGTTGATTTACAGGGAATTATTGCCAGTCAGAAATGCCTTGCTGATGCTTGTCCCTATGGTGCAGACAATGCCGAGGATGATAATGGGCATGGGACGCATGTCAGTGGCATTATTGCCTCCCAAGGCACTGCTTCGCCGACTGGCGCTGCATCAGGAGTAACAATCCATGCGGTTAAGGTGTTAGACAGCAATAGTAGCTTCAGCGCCGCATCAATCGTTCTTAATGGCCTTGACTATGTCATTAACGATCTCCCCAATGTGGATATCGTTAATATGAGTCTTGGCACGAATGCATTGTTCGAAACCGATTGTGATACTCAATATAGCTATACAAGAGCATTTAGCGACGCGATTACTACACTTAGAGACAGAGGAGTGCTCAGTTTTGTCTCCAGTATGAATGATGCATCTGATAATTCCATCGCGGCACCTGCTTGTATTTCTAATGCTATAGCCGTGGGCGCTGTTTATGACACTCAACCGTCCTCTTGGAACAGTAGTGAATGTAATGATATTAATCCAGCAGCAGATACGATGACGTGTTTTAGCAACTCTAGTGTATCGCTTGATCTTGTGGCTCCCGGAAGTCCAATTACCTCGACCCGGCGAGGTGGTGGTACAGCAGTATATTCAGGGACATCAATGTCTACACCGCTAGCCGCAGCTTGCGCTGCGCTGATCATGGAACATAATTCTGCTTGGTCTATGGATAAGATCGAAGAAGTGCTTGAGACAAGTGATGTTACTGTATTTGATCCTGTAGGTAGAGAGTTTCCAAGGTTAGATTGCATGAGTTTCTCAAAAAAGACTCAGGATACAGAAGCCCCAGTACTAACCTCACTCACTGTAGATCCGACCTCGGTGGATGTCAGTGAGAATGAACAAACCGTCACCTTTACTCTTGCCTTTACGGATGAAACAGGAATATTGGGTCCAGATACTAACATCATTATCAAATCTCCTGGAGGAGCATCTAAATATATTCAATTCCCATCCTCTTCATCCAGTCCGGTTACCAAAGCACACACCTTTAGCAATGATGATCTAGCTGGAAACTGGCAAATTTACAGAGCTGACCTTATCGATGATTACCAAAATAGAAAAATCTACGATCGCTCAAGTCTTGATGCTCTTGGTGTGCCTACCTACTTAGGAGTCCTTGATGGTGAATTACCCAGCACCGACTTGGTTCTATCTGCTGATGCATTGGATAAAACAATTGTGCAGAATTCTTCATTCACTTATCCGTTCACAATTAAAAATGCATCAAGTGAAACAATTAATGAGCTGACCTTGAAAATCTACACTGAAGGCGCAGCACATAGCTCGTTAGCAACTGATTTTTCTGAATATGACTGCTCCATCACTACAGAAAATTTCTCCAGTCGGCTGGAGTGTGCACTGGCATCACTAACAGCAGGAGAATCAAAGAATAGTACTCTAACTCTATACACAGGGACAGATGATAATGGACTTATAAGGCTTGAGACATATATGGATCAACCAGACAGTTCTTATACTGACAATAGGTTAGATATTGAGTTCAGTATAGAGTCTGATGATGATGATGATGATGTTAGTGATGGTTCCGATAACTGTCCTTCAGAGGCCAATCCAGACCAAATAGATACCGATGGTGATGGGTCTGGAAATGTCTGTGATACAGATGATGATAATGACGGCATCAATGATGAACTTGATGCTTTCCCACTCGATGCTTCAGAAAGCATAGACACCGACAATGACGGCACAGGCAACAATGCCGATACAGATGACGATGGCGATGGAGTCCTG
>DMGO01000042.1:0-5363 GCA_003449795.1 Gammaproteobacteria bacterium
CTAGTCTTGAATCAAAATCAATAAATCATCTGAATGTTCAAGGATATCGAGTTTTGCTGTTGCAAGCTCTTCCCCTAAGATCTTATTTATTGCATCATGTTTTTTCCCAAAATCTGAGAAATTCTCAAATCCACAATCAATATAGTGGGCGATTTCAGGTCCCCAAGAATGAAAATAAAGGTTACAAGCTCCAAATGCTCTGCTGAACGCATCAAAGAGTTTATCTGCTCTCTCTTGCCTTTCTGCAATAGTCAGATATGGTCCAAATTTCCATTTCATCCAAAGAAGATTGACTGGAGCTTCACTTAAATTAGCTTTTTGAACATGCAAAATATGGTCAGTATGGCCAGAATAATTTTGAGTAATTGCCATGCGATCATCATCTGCATCTGATTTTATTCGAATCGCTTCAAATTGATCAAAATCAGTAAAGAAACAATAAGCATAAAAAGCTCTTTGGCCTCCATACCAATGACGATAAAGTCCACAATTATTGAATCCATATGATTCCTGATCAAGCTGCAATTGAACCAGCTCCTTCTCAAGTTCAGCTGGATTCTGGCCAGGTGATATTTCATATGTCGAAAGCAACATATATCCATTGTCAGCAGGCTCATCGGTCGCGTGACCATCGGCATTAAGATCAAATGTAATCAATGCCATTAAGGTTAATAAAATTCTCATAAAGTCCTCCTTTTTTTATGATTATTTAATCCTATATGATCTCAATCATTTTTAAAGTTTAAAAAATATCTTAAATCTATAAGCAATCAATCAAAACCTATGAAATAGAGTGTATGATTGGTTGTAATGAAGTTAGATGCAAAAATGAGTGCTTGGATTTTCCCAGTCCACATATATGCATTACTTATACCACTGATTTTAATCCCTGCGATCATTCAAAATGAATCGTTTCTAAATGACCGAGTTTTTCAGCAAAGTTTTATCTTCTATGGTGTTGTATTTTTGATTGCAGGAAGCTTCTTTGAAGTCTGGCAAAATCACATCGATGAATGGTATGTCACTGATGATTCTGCAAGCGGCAATGGATACAGCTTTCTTGATGGTCTTTTTTCTTTTTCTATATTGGTTGGCCAATGCATCATCCTATATGCATTTATTGGGAACATATCTCTGATTAAATACTTATGTTTAATTCTGATTCTGGTCATGCCAATAATGTATTACAAAAAAATACTCCCTTTTTTGCCTCTTACTATAATAGGGGTAGCAAATACCATCACTGCATATCTTATTTTTGGACAAGAGGTAATTTTCCTCCAGTTTTTGACCATTGCACTCACCGTCATATGTTTCAATAAGCTTATTGAAACCGAGAATCAGTTCTATCATGGACTGACAACCTTATTTGCATCCAGTGGAATTATTTTCTTATACCTCGCAATCAAACTCGCAGCAAATGGATAGAAGAACATTTACAAAATTAATTGGTCTTTTGGCTTTGCCATCCAACCAGGGCTTTGGAGAGGTACTTAGGAACCCAAAAATAGTCGTTGTTGGTGCAGGAATTATAGGAACAATGATTGCATATGAACTGGTTAAAAAAGGTGCCAAGGTCGTCCTAATTGATAAAGAAATCCCGGCCTCTGGTGCAAGTGGAAACTCTTTTTCTTGGATTAATGCGACATATCCAAAGAAGCCTTTCACTTATAATCTTCTATCTCAAATGGGAATTGAAGCCTACAAAAATCTAGAGACAGAATTTAACTTTGATATTAAATGGAGCGGTTCACTTGAATGGTTCGAAGAACTCGATCAACAAGAAAATTTATTTGCTGAAATTAAAGCAATAAAAAAATATCCAACATACACACCCGTGAGCCTGATCTCTTCATTGGAAGCAGAATATTTGGAACCCAAGGTTGACTTTGGAGATGATAATACAATCGTTCATTCTGAGTCAGATGGCGCCATTGATACAATCCGGGCAATTCAAATGATTCATAATGAGTTTGAGAGATTAGGAGGAGAAAGTATTTTTTCGTGTGAGTTTTTAAAACTCAATGAAAAAAATGGGAGGCTCAAATCAATTGATACAGCCAAGGGGAAAATTGAAGTCGATCATGCGGTCTTTGCATGTGGAATAGATACTGATAAAAGCCTGGGTATAGATACTTCATCGACTCCAACCCCTGGAATCATTTTGGAGTCTAAACCAGTTGAGAATCGTTTCAATAAAATAATTGTTGGTCCAGGAGTACATATTCATCAACAAAATGACGGAGCAATAATATTAGGAGAGCAAGATGGTGCTCCCATCAACCACTATGATCGCCTAAAGGAAAGACCAGATAAATTTCCAAATAAGGAATTTGAAGAATTACATACTGAAAGAATTATAAATACAGCAAAAAATTTCACCACTGGGCTTGAAGATATTGTAATTGAAAAAATCTCCATAGGATGGAGACCCTTACCAAAAGATCGAATTCCAATCATTGGAAGACATAAGAAAATAGAGGGCGTCTATGTATCCATGATGCACAGTGGAATCAGTTTGGCAGCAATTGTTTCAAAATTGGTTTGTGAAGAAATTTTAGAAAATAAAAGCATTCCTCTTCTAGATGATTTTAGACCATCCAGATTTGCTTGATATGCGAATGTACAAATGTAAAATGGCGACTAAATGAAAGCAGATAAGAAATACATATATATATTCGGTGGATTGGCCTCTATTCCATTTCTAATTCTAGTCTTATTCAACGCTTGGGCCTTTCTGTCTATGCTTTTTTTTCCTGAATACAATCCAGTAGCAGTCATTTGCGGTCCAAGAGTATAAAACCTCTTGTTCTGATCACCCTCCTCTCATTTTCTTTTGGGCAAAAGAGCTTGGCAGAACTTCAGGTGAATAATGCATGGGTCAGATCAGCGCCGCCAAACTCAAAAGCATTCTCAGGTTATTTGAGATTTAAGAACGCATCTCCAAATGAAATAACAATAAAGAAAATGAAGTCGAATGCTTTTGATCAAATAGAAATCCATTCTTCATTTGTTGAAGATGGGATTTCGACAATGAGAAAAATAGATAATCTAAGAATTTCTGAGAACTCTGAAATGAAATTAGAGCCAGGCGGCTACCATTTAATGTTAATGAGTCCAAAAAAAGATATCAAAGAAGGAAATTTAGTCGAGCTGATCATCTATTATGAAGATGAAGATAGAATTAAGATCCTAAGAAGCGATGCAATGGTATTAAGGAATGGTCATGAGTAAAAGAAATATCATTTTTATACTATTTATTCTCTTTGGTATCAGTGGACTATTTACTTATTTTCAGTCATTGCCCTCTCTTTTGGCAAAAAAACCAACTCTGGCTACGGGCAAAATTCTTGCAAGACCAATGGAGATAGATCAATTTGAACTTATTGATCAAAATAATGCTGCCTTCAACAATAAGAGTCTTGAAGGAGGTTGGACGGTTCTTTTCTTTGGTTATACAAACTGTCCTGATGTTTGTCCAACCACTATATATAAACTGGCTGAAATTAAAAATGTAATCAAAGAAGAGCTTCCATCAACTGACTTTAATACTGTTCTCGTCACCCTCGATCCAGATCGAGATTCGACTGAGAGATTGCATGAATATATTGGTTATTTTGACGAGACCATGCTCGGTGTTACAGGAACATATGAAAATATTCAGTCTTTCACCTCGAGTCTCAGTGTCTTCTATCAAAGAATCAATAAAGAAGAAGGTTATGATTTTAATCACACCGCTTCTATCTTTGTCTTTGATAAGAATGGCTCGCTGCTTGCAACAATGAGTCCAGCAAACACCATCGGTGAATTAACAGAAGACTTTTATACGATATTGAATAATTTCTAAGATTTTTATGAAAGCATGTTGGGATCCATGCCCACGCTTTTCATCTGATCAACTACAACATCCTGATCAATGGCATCAATCCCATTGTCTCTGGCAAAGTCTTCAACATTGTTAATAGCCATTTCAAGAATTCCTGAAGGAGCTTTTGCAATCATGGCTTTTGCCTCTGCACTCCAACTCATACTGATTTTTGAATCAAAAGCATCTTCTTCAATTGGTTGATCAATTTTCTCTTTAGCTCGTTTTGCCCGGTCTCTTTTTTTCCAATAATCGGAATCTTCTGGCTTAGTTGCTTCCAGTACAGCTCGAGCATCAGGTATGGATGTCATGATCGTGAGCAAGCTTTCTAGGTATTTACTTGGAATCACAACAAACATCTCCTCTGGCTTTAATCGGTTATTCATTCTTCCGCCTAAATCACCAGGTGTTATTACAACATTGTCATCGTGCCATGGTGTCGCAAAGAGATCGCTGCAGAAGGATGATCCACAAGCTCCTCTTGGTGGTGTGCCATCTATAACGGTTCTAGCGCCGCCAATAAAATTGGCCCAATGAGGATTACAAACAACAGCAATCCAGTCGATTTTGACATTCTTTGGTACATCCAATAGTGGAGCAGCACCAATGCCAACAACAGTATTTTGAGGAAGAACATAATCCCCAGATTTTATCTTCTCAGCAGCCTCATCAGTATAAACCGGAATATTGACAGCAAGGTATTGGCCATTCCTAATCTCGTCTGTCCCTTCATGAACGCCTGCAGTATAAACTCCTGTTGTGCAATCATGGTGATCCCTATCAAATGAAACGACTTCGCCTTTATCCATTGCATGCCTAAGAATTGAGCAAGGCACTACTTTCTTTTTTTCGTACTCTTCAGGGATGTCAGAATAGAAAAGACTCACTGCAACAGGGTTGCCCCTCACCTTCCCTCTAAGGGAATCCTCTAATGCATTTAGATCTACCATTATTTTAAGTATAGTATTTATATTGAAAAAAAGCTTAGAATCACATTATGTCATTTTGGAAGAAGAAAAGTGAAAAGTGGGTAGAAAGCCCATTACATAATAATTGGTATCAATCCAGCTCCTACTTTTTGAGTTCATTTGCACTGATCACTTCGGTCGATGAGGAAGGCGTAACTAGTATTGGGCCTTATCAGCTGTCATTCCCATTTGGTGTGATAGAGCGAAGAGAATGGATTGTGATATCTAGGCGTGGTTCAAATACATCAAAAAATTTATTAAGAAATAAAAAATGTGCTCTTAATTTTGTCGAATACGACAAGAAGCATATCCCAAATATTGTTGATCTTGGTTATCCAGGTCAAGCGCCTGAAGAAAAAATGAAGGACTGCACTTTCGAATTAGAAGATACTCCAACGAAGTCATTTGTTAATGATCCTGAAAGACCTAAAGTTATCAAGGAGGCTTTTCAAGTTTTCGAATGTGAACTAAATGACAATCCAGACGATTTTCACTATGCAGGAACTGAATTTACAGAATATTTGCTTTTA
>DMGO01000170.1:0-4546 GCA_003449795.1 Gammaproteobacteria bacterium
TGGGTACAGTTGTTGGAATGATTGTTACATTCCAGGCGCTTACTCTATTTGGTACTGGTGATCCTAAATTGATGGCAGGCGGTATTTCACAAGCACTCGTGACTACTATGCTGGGCTTGATTGTAGCCATTCCATTGGTATTCCTCCACAGCGTACTTACAAGTTGGAGCACTTCATTAATAGAGATTCTTGAAGAACAGAGTGCCGGCTTGATCGCAAAGAACGCCGGAAAGAGTTAATTTTGATCCATGTCAATATTAAACAAGCTCTCTTCAATCATTGGAAAAGAAACTGACCTAAAGCAGTCTGCATTAACCCTTTCTATCCTTGCTGGATTGGTGTTGATAATATTTTTCATTATTGCTGGCGATCTGAGAGAATTCTTTGAAGCAGGCGGGCCAGTTCTTTGGGGTATTCTTTTGGTGACTATGATCATGTGGACATTGATCATTGAACGATTCTGGTATTTCAAAAATCTCATGCCATCATTGACCAATGGTGCGCTTAACCAATGGAGTGCTGTTTCTAATAAAGGTGATTGGTATTCAATGAGAATCAGAGATCAGATTATCTCTGAAGTATCTGCAGAAACTAGAAAGTTCATACTTACAATTGAGACGATGATGCAAATACTGCCTCTATTGGGCCTACTTGGAACCGTTGTTGGAATGATTAAAGTATTTGATGTGATGACCTTCTTTGGAACAGGAAATGCACGTTTAATGGCAAGTGGTGTGTCTCAAGCAACAATACCTACAATGGCTGGCTTGGTTGCCGCTATTTCTGGACTATATATTGCAAATTTATTAAAAAGAAAGGCAGAAGATGAGATCAATAAAATAGCTGATCAATTGACCATCAGTGAGTAGTTAATATGAGAAGACGAATTAGAAAAAAGAATGAAGAAAGTGAGATCAATATCACGCCAATGCTGGATATTGTTTTCATCATGCTTATTTTCTTCATCGTCACTACCTCATTCGTCAAAGAGATTTCAATCGATGTGAATCGACCCACCAAATCACCCATAAAGGAACAAAAAAAATCAGATGTCATTTCAGTGCGAATATTAGACAGCGGACAAATTTTGATACAAGAGAGACTGATAGCACTTGATGCGGTCAGAGCGAATATTGAATCAAACCTAGCATTGAAGCCACAAGCAAGTGTTGTTGTGGTTTCTGATAGAGATGCAGATGCAGGCTTGCTTGTAAAAGTCATTGATCAATCCAGACTTGCTGGTGCGACCGATGTCTCTTTGGCTGCTCAAAAATAGTTATGTTAAGAAAAAGAAAAAGACAAGAAGAAGAAAGTGAGATCAATATTACACCCATGATGGATATTGTTTTCATCATGCTGATCTTCTTCATTGTGACCACCTCTTTCATAAAAGAAACTGGTGTGGATCCATCTAGGCCTGAGGCAGAAACCGCTGCTCGTGCCGAACAAGGAAATATTCTTATTGCGGTCACACCTAGTGATCAGATTTGGATGAACAAAAACCCTGTAGAACTCGAGTCAGTTCGAATATTGATGGAAGCCGCTCATGCAGAAAACCCAGAAAGTAGCGTGGTCATAGTTGCAGACGAATTGGCTTCAACCGGTGTGATAATAGATGTAATGGATCAAATAAGATTGAGTGGCATCTCAAAAGTTTCTATTGCTGCAAGAGAGAAATAAAATGTCTGTGATTTCGCTAAATTTCCAAAATGAATCAAGGTACATCAGTGCTTTGCTCGTTGGTATTGGAATCACATTAATCCTCTTTTTTATCATGCAAGCTTTGATCGACTCAGGAGATCAGCAGTACCGTTCTGATTCAGATGGTCAGATCATGGAATTTGTGAGGATAAAAGATGACGAGAGTTTAAGTTTCAAAGATAGAAGGAAGCCAAAAAAACCTGAGCCTCCTAAAGAGCCTCCACCACCACCCAAAATGATTGTGGAAAAACAGGTTAAACCTACGATGAATAGAATCAAAATTGACATTCCCAATATAGATCTTCCAACCATTGCTGGTGGAGGACCGTTTCTTGGTAACTGGGCAGGTAATCCCCTCGCAGAAGGAGATGTATTGCCTATTGTCAGGATCGACCCTCAATGGCCAAGAGAAGCTCTGGTAGAAGGCATTGAGGGATATGTGATTGTAGAAGTACTAATTGCTGCAGACGGATCTGTAGCGAGTGCAGTAGTTGTAGAATCAGTTCCCAGAAGGATGTTCGATAGGAATGTTATTCGAGCAGTACTGAAATGGAAATTTAAGCCCAGAATTGTAAATGGTGTACCTGTTGAAAGGAGAGCGATACAAAGGTTGGATTTCAATTTGGATGATCTTTCATGAACCTTTATTTGAAAGTCTTTTTTATATTTTTTATTGGATTTTCTGCCATTGCAGATGCAGCTTCCAATTTGCCACTTCATCATCCTTTGAGGGCGGATCGTGTGGCTGTGGAGAGACCTAACTCTTCCAGGCAGTTTTCATACAATGTTGAGAAGAAGTTTCAGGGCATCTCTGATCGTTTCGGTTCCGGTGATTTAGATGGAGCGATGCAAAGCTTAGAGTCCATGATGGATTGGAACATATCCAAATATGAGAGAGCAGTGGTATATCAATTCATGGGCTTTATTTTTGTGCAACAAGACAAGATTGATGATGCCATTAAAGTCTTTAAACAAGTTGTTGATTTAAATGTGCTATCAAATAGTCAACATCAAAGCACACAGTTTAATCTAGCGAGCCTCTATGGATCACAAGAGAAGTGGGATCTTGCCATAGAAACTTTGATGAAATTTTATATGTTTGAGAAAGAGCCTGTTTCAGAATCATATATCATGGCTGGAATTGCATACTTCCAAAAAGGCCAGCCATTGGAAGCGTTGCCATACATCCATATTGCAAATGAGAAGGCAACCAAGCCAAAAGAGACGTGGTTACAGCTGGAGCTGGCAATTTTATTCATAAACAAGAGATATGAAGAAGCCATTGATGTGGTGAAAAAACTTTCAACATATTGGCCAGAAAAAGAAAAATATTGGGAAACAATGGCAGGCACTTATATGGAAATGCAAAAAGATGCCGATGCTCTGGCAGCGCTCAATCTAGGCTATAAAAATGATGCAATTTCAAAAGCAGAGACATTGGAGAATCTTGCTAGATTGAATCTTTACCTAGAGATCCCATATCAGGCTGCAAGTCTGATTGAAAAAAATATACAAGAAGGCAACATCGAAAACTCAGAAAAGAATCTGAGATTATTGCTAGGTGCATGGACCGCTGCAAGAGAATTCAATAAAGCAATCGAAGTCATTGATGTTCTCGCACCCATTACTGGTGAAGGTAAACTTTATATTCAAAAAGCAATGCTATTGAATGAGAATGGAGACTGGCAAGGCGTTCAGGATGCAACAGCTAAAGCACTCACCGACGAAGAGCTAGAGAATCCTGGCGATGTTTATATTCTTCGAGGTATGGCTGAGACCGAGCTAGGAAATTATGACGAAGCAATTGAGTCATTCACACAAGCTATGGAGATTGGGACTGAGACCAACAAGAAGAATGCAGAAGCTTGGATTGATTATGTTGCTGACAGAAGGGGCAGCTAGATCACTGAAAAGACTTGGTGCTGAGGTCCGGCTCACCAAGATTGCTTAGAATTTTAATTCTCGCATCATTCATGACCTCTTTAATTTCACAATCACTTTTGTCCGTTGGTATTGATGGATGAATGGTGACCTTAAGCTGAACTTTTTCTGGTAGCCAACTTTCTGATCGGAGCAAAGTTCGCGACCCATTGATTGTCACTGGAACAACAGGAACCTGATTTCTTATTGCAGTCAGGAAAGCTCCTTTTTTAAATTTCAAAAGTCCTTCTTCCTTAAGGAAGGTTGCCTCAGGAAAAAATATGATGGAATCATTTTCTCTCGAGCTCTTCATAATTTTTTTAAAGTCATCCGCACCTTTTTTCGCATCTCTTCTATCTACCAGGTGCGTGCCGAGCTTTCCTAAAACATATCCAGCGAAAGGTATATACTTCAGTTCTTTTTTTGCAACAAACGCAAAATTAGCGGGCAAAGCGGCTGCAAGAATCATTGGATCGGTATAACTTGCATGATTGGCTACCAAGATAGATGATCCGTCTATCAGATGCTCCTCTCCCTCAATTAGGAGTTCTAACCGAGTCAGGCGAATGATCCACTCTGCACAGTTTTTAACCAATTTTCTTGTTGATTGAATTGATCTGGTAAAAGGATAGCAAACCAACATGACAATAAGGATCACGGAAAAAATAAACCATGCCCAGGAGCCAAAGAGATACATTGTTATGGTTTTCATTTGAAATTTAAAATCGCTGTATACTTCTATCGATATCATACACAATTAAAGTTTATGAAAACATCTGGCGATCAGAAAAATACAGAATCTAAAATGATTGATTCTTTTCTAGACTCACTTTGGCTTGAGCAAGGCCTTTCTAAATCCACCTTGGATGCATATCGTTCTGATTTGAAATTACTCGATAAGTGGGCAAGGAATCGCGAATTGAGT
>DMGO01000030.1:0-2766 GCA_003449795.1 Gammaproteobacteria bacterium
TTTAGACCAAAAAAATGCTTTATCTGAAAACATGATTAGCATCCTGAAACATGAACTAGAGGATGTATCTACTGATCAATCTATAAGGGTTATAGTCCTAGCTGCCAATGGCAATGTATTTTGTTCAGGTCATGATTTGAAAGAAATAACTTCTGCTAGAGAAAATGAAGACAATGGGCATGCGTTCTTTAAGAGACTTTTTGATCATTGTTCTAAATTAATGCAATTAATCGTCAATTCACCTCAACCAGTCATCGCTGAAGTGGATGGAATTGCTACAGCAGCTGGTTGTCAATTAGTGGCAAGTTGTGATCTCGCAATTGCCTCAACTAAATCTAAATTTGCAACACCAGGAGTAAATATTGGTCTTTTTTGTTCAACACCTATGGTCGCCCTTTCAAGAAATGTTCAAAAGAAGAATGCAATGGAAATGCTTCTTACTGGAGATTTCATTGATGCTGAAAAGGCCAAAGAGATAGGCTTGATCAATAATGTATTCAAGAGTGAAAGTTTATCAGGAGAGGTAAAGAAATTAGCAGAAAAGATTGCCAGCAAATCATCTATGACTGTCTCAACAGGAAAAAGAGCTTTTTATACTCAAGCAGAGATGAGTTTATCTGAAGCCTATGAATATACATCAGACATCATGAAAAAGAGTATATTGAAACATGACGCAAAAGAAGGCATTAATGCTTTTATAGAAAAAAGATCACCAGATTGGAAGGATGAGTGATTTGGAAAATAATTAGAATGATTAAGAAAATTAAAATTTAAAAAAATGTCAAATATTTTACATATTGGATTGCCAAAAACTGCTACTAGCACACTCCAGAGGTATGTATTTCCAATACTTCAAGAAAAAGAAATAGTTATCTTTAATGAAAAAGAAGTTACTCAACTCACAAGAAAACATTTGTCAATAGGTCTTTCAAGTGAAGAAAGAATAAAATTATCTAATCTATTGAGTAGAGGAAAAAATCTAATATCTGATGAATCCTTAGTGGGTCGTGATCCTCATGAATGGAAACAAAGAGCCGAAAGGCTTTTTGATTTATATGGAAAAGAAACCATTGTTGTCATAACTGTTAGAGACCTAAAATCTCTCTTTACATCTTATTACATTCAGGCTTTACAAGAGAATAATATTGTAGAACCTGAAGACTTCTTTGTTACAGCAAGTGAATATGAAAATATAAAAAAGATATGTTCATATCCATATATAAACAGAGTATTAGATGTTGATACATTCGATATACAAAACCTATATGAATACTACACAGAAAATTTCAAGAAAGTTTACCTTGTAGATATTAAAGAAATAAATAAATTTAATTTCCTAAGAGAGAATATGACAATTTCTGATGATATTCTCTCCCAGATTAGTAACCAGTTCAGCAAAGTAAATGATAATATTTCATACTCAAGATTAGGTGTAGAAATCACTTTAAGAAGAGAGAGGATACTTAGAGCCCTTAACTTGCAATCATTCAGCCCTGTTAGCAGTATAAGCCCAAAAGAAATGTTAGCTCATCAATCAGATCAGAATTTTAATATCAACATTAAGCAGAATATTTTTCTAAGAGTTTTATCAAAAATACTCCTTCTTCATTGGAGAAGATTTATACAAGGCACAATTAATAAGTACTTTCGCTATGAAAAGTATACGTTGCCTTTATCAATTTATCTTAATGAAGATTTGATTGAAAAGAATGATGCTTTTATAAAAAATCATTTGCCTAAGAGTGAAGATGAAATTAGCACCTAGCTATATCTGGTAAATCAATATGGATCCAATATCTCAAGGAACGGTAGGTGCAGCTTTTGCACAGTCCACTGCGAATAAAAAAAATATTCTTCGAATCGGGATTATTGGTTTTCTTGCAGGCTTGGCACCTGATCTAGATGTTCTGATTCGGTCATCAAATGATCCAATTTTATTTCTTGAATACCACAGACAGTTCAGTCACTCACTATTTTTTATTCCATTTGGATCTTTGATCGTCGCTCTTCTTATTTTTCCTTTGGTTAAAGGTTCTATGAGTTTTAAGACTGCATATGTCGCAAGTTTTTTAGGATATGCAACGCACGGACTACTCGATGCATGCACGTCTTATGGCACCCAACTTTTTTGGCCTTTTTCAAACGAGCGAGTTACATGGAATAATATATCTATTGTTGATCCGGTATTTACAATTCCTATCGTAATCCTCATAGGAATAGCAATAACGACAAGAAAAAGGATATTTAGTTTTTTTGCCATTGGATGGATTGCTTTTTATCTATCTTTAGGATTCGTGCAATATGAAAGAGCTTTGTCTGCTGCGATGGAGCTTGCAGATTCGAGAGGGCATAGTGCTGAGCGCTTGACTCTTAAGCCTTCGTTTGGAAACCTGATTTTGTGGAAGTCGATCTACCAGCATCAAGAAACTTTTTATGTTGATGCGATACGAACAGTCCAATCATCAGCATGGTGTTTGGGAGAAAGCATTAGAATGTTTGATTATCAATATCATCTACCTGATCTTGAAAAAGACAGTCAACAAAAAAAAGATATTGAAAGATTTCGTTGGTTTTCACAGGACTATTTGGGTTATGACGAAGAGAAAAAGCTTGTAACAGATATTCGTTACTCAATGATCCCTAATCAGATTGCACCGATGTGGGGACTGATTATTGATGATAAGCGAGGCAAAAATGAGCATGCAATTTGGTGGACAAGTCGGAGTTTGGATCAAAGTCAGCTAGACTTATTCAAAGAGATGTTAA
>DMGO01000030.1:3168-3344 GCA_003449795.1 Gammaproteobacteria bacterium
TTTTTGTATGGGACAACGGCTCTTTCGCTACCGGTATTGACTGGCTGTGATAATAATGATGAGCCTATTGTAACGATTGATATAAACTACCCTGTTAGTTCATTTGGCGCAAAATCAACTGCAGAGGAGGTAACACTAGGGCTAGATTTAACAGGAAAAACAGCTGTAGTTACAGG
>DMGO01000030.1:3409-7589 GCA_003449795.1 Gammaproteobacteria bacterium
TAGACTTATTCAAAGAGATGTTAAGCGGTAAACAATGTAAACGTTTTTAAATGATAAATAGGTAATAAAAAGATCGAGATGAATAGACGAGAATTTTTGTATGGGACAACGGCTCTTACGATACCAGTATTGGCGGGCTGTGATAATAGTGATGAGCCTATTGTAAGCATTGATACAAACTATCCTGTTAGCCCATTTGGGGCAAAATCTACTGCAGAGGAGGTAACACTTGGGCTTGATTTAGAAGGAAAAACAGCTGTAGTTACAGGTTGTAATTCTGGATTGGGATATGAAACCATGCGGGTTCTAGCAATGAGAGGCGCACATGTGATTGGCACGGGGAGGAATCTTGAAAAAGCAAGCAAAGCCTGCTCAAGCGTGTCTGGAAAAACTACACCCGTGGCCCTTGAGTTATCGGAGTTTGATTCAATTATTGAGTGCAGTGATACAGTAACGAAACTGGGTTATCCCATTGATATTTTAGTATGCAATGCAGGAATAAATACATTTGGCGATTTGGAATTAGTGAATGGTGTAGAAAGGATATTTGCAGTAAATCACCTCGGTCATTTTATATTGGTAAATAGGTTAATGCCGATGCTGAAAAAGGCTAATGACAGTCGAATTGTTCATGTGAGCAGTAAGTCTGCCTATGTTCAAGCTCCCAAAGTGGGAATAGATTTCGATAATCTCAGAGGTGAGGGAGAATTTGATTATTGGGAAGCTTATGGTCGATCGAAGTTGGCGAATGCCTTATTCTCCATAGAGCTTGCTTCCAGGCTTAGAGGCTCCAATGTTACTTCAAATGCCCTTCATCCAGGCTTAGTGCAAACTAACATCGCTCGGAATGCACCGGTGTTTCTCAGAAAAGCTTTTGATTGGTTTGGTAATCTCATTGCAAAAACACCTGAGCAAGGCGCTGCAACGCAAGTTTATGTGGCGACAAATCCATCACTCAATCAAGTAAGCGGCGCCTTTTTTGAGGACTGTAATGTAGTTAATGTGATTGGTGATCACTTCTTATTTGATAAACCAATGGCTGAGCAACTATGGTTAACAAGTGAGCAGATGGCCCAAGGATATCTCATTGACTGGGAATAAATTACCCGCTGAGTGGTGGAGGATTTTATCCCTGTTTGGGCTAGCTGTATTTTTTATATATTTTGGCATCGATCACTTCATCAATCCTGAGTTTTATCTTTCTATTATGCCTCCAGCTTTTCCATTGCATGCAGAAGCAGTTTACATCAGTGGTTTTTTTGAGATATTGGGCGGTATTATGGTATTGATAGCTCCACTTAGAAAAATAGCAGGATGGGGATTGGTCGCTTTATTGATTTGTGTTTATCCTGCCAATATCTATATGGCCATTACACCAGAGGCTTTCCCGGACATATCAAGAGGACTGCTTTATTTTAGACTCCCGTTGCAATTCCTATTTATATATTGGGCATATTCAGTAACAAGACCTCAATACTTGCAACAATGATAAGAAGTAATTGAGTTTCATATTTTTTAAAGGAGATTAGTAAATGAGTGACCCGTTTAAACTTAAACAATACATCAGGACTGTTAATGATTTTCCAATTGATGGTATAGCTTTTAGGGATATTACTAGTCTAATCGAAACACCCGTTGCATTTGTTGCAACCTGTGAAGAACTTACAAGAATTTCTGAATCATTTGATGCCACTTCAATTGCAAGCATAGAAAGCAGAGGGTTTATATTTGCAGGATCGATAGCCAAAGATTTATCTTTGCCATTTATTCTTGCTCGAAAGCCAGGAAAACTGCCAAATGAGACTTTTATAAAAGATTTTGACCTTGAATATGGCAGTACATCCATTGAAATTCAAAAAAATACAGTTGTGAATGAAACGGACAGAGTTGTTGTAGTCGATGATTTGGTTGCAACTGGTGGAACAGCCATTGCCTGTGCGGAGCTTCTTACAGAGAACTTTAATCTAAAAAAACAAAACATCCTTATTCTTGCTGTAATTGATTTGCCAGATTTAGGAGGCAGTAAACTGATTGCTGATCAAGGATATAAAATTGAGACACTTGTAAGTTATTGATGAAACTAGATTTTAATAAGTTTAAGTTTATATTTGCTATCCTCCATTTTTTGGGAGTAGAGCCATTGATTTCTGAAACACATTCTGATGGATTTTGTTTGAGTCATCGGTCGATTGAAAATCAACCAACATGGATAGGCTGGGGAAACTCTCTTGATCAGAATCGCTTTCAAGATGAATCCGTGAGTTTGATCAATCTTGAGAATATTTCTAATCTAAAAATGAAATGGGTTTTTGGAGTGCCAGATGCTGAAAAGGTTAGATCGCAACCCTCGATTGCGGGTGGATTTCTTTATTTTGGCACTCAATCGGGATTAATTTATGCACTCGATGCTGAAGTTGGTTGCGTACGGTGGACATATAAAGCAAAAGCAGAAGTCAGGAATTCAATTTCAATTGATCTGAATCAATCAAACCATCCCAAGGATCTATATTTTGGAGATTTTGAAGGAAGAATTTATCGTTTGGATGCATTAACGGGTGAGGAAAAATGGATCAGAAAGCCAAATGCACATCCATTAACGACAATTACTGGTTCAATTGCAATATTTGAAAATGATATTTTTGTTCCTCTGTCATCTGTAGAGATTATTGCTGCCATTGATGAAAATTACGAATGCTGCACTTTTCGTGGTGGCGTAGTTGCCATGAACAAGATTTCTGGTGAAACAAAATGGAAATATTACACAGTCGATGAACCAATCGAGGCTGGTTTCAATGACGCAAATGCAAAGAAGTGGGGACCCTCGGGAGTCCCCGTTTGGTCAAGCGCAACCATCGATGAAAAGAGAAGTAAGTTATATATTGGGACTGGACAAAACTACTCCCCACCTGCAACAAAGATGAGTGATTCTATAATCGCTATAGACATAAATAGTGGAAGAAAGGCTTGGTCATTTCAGTCCGAAAAGAACGATATATGGAATGGTTCTTGTGTGAGGAATGGAATCAATTGCGACTTTGATGTCGGATCAAACTTCGATTTTGGGGCATCACCATTATTGATTAGAGACGAAAATAAAGGGGATCTAATATTAGCTGGTCAAAAATCGGGAATGCTTTTTGCGATCAATCCAGACGATGGAAGCATGGTTTGGAAAAGAAGGATAGGAAAGGGGGGAGAGCATGGCGGAGTCCATTGGTCATTATCGTCCGATGGAAAGCGAGTATTTGTTCCAGTCGGAGATATTGGAGATCATCCAAAAGCAATAGGTAAAAGTAAGTCGGGAGTGTATGCATTTGATCCATTTAGCGGTGATGAATTATGGAGTTATGATGCTGTAATCAATTGTACTGATGATACATTCGAGTGTTACTCAGGTTTTTCCGCAGCCATATCATCAACCAATGAGATTGTATTTGCTGGAAACTTAAATGGGATCTTGTTTGCAATATCAACAAAAAATGGAGAACCGGTTTGGGAATTCAATACACGAAAAGAATTTCAAAGTATCAATCTAATTCCTACAAATGGAGGAACGATTGATGCAACTGGCCCTGTGATATCCGAAAAAATGATTTATATCAATTCCGGTTATGGAGGGTATGGTAAATTACCCGGCAATGCATTGATTGCATTTGAGATCATTGATTAGGTTATTTATATGACAAAAGATAAAATCAATAAATCGAGGAGAAGGTTGATTCAGTCTGCAGGAACACTTCCTATTGCAGTCTCTACCCCAATTGCTTTTGGTGATGATCATCAAAAAAATTACAAAAAGCATGATGCTTTTAGTCTAGATGAGATTTATCCGAGATGGAAAACTGATTCAGCAAAATGGGACTTGCAAACAAAAAGATTTCCTGGACAAAAGATTCATGCTGCAATGGACATAGCAGACCTAGACTTTAGAACTGCTCCTGTGATCACAGAGGCAATTACAAAAAGAGTTTTACACGAAAACTGGGGGTACATTCTCACTCCAGATTCTTACTATGAATCAATCATAAACTGGATTAAAAAAAGATATGGCGAAGAGATTTCAAGAGATCAACTCTTATTGGCGACTGGTGTTTTACCTGCGATTCAGAGTGCCATCAGGGCATTTTGTCCTAAAAATTCAAAAGTAGTTCTGAACTCACCTGGCTATAGCGAATTATAT
>DMGO01000024.1:0-11964 GCA_003449795.1 Gammaproteobacteria bacterium
GGTGAAATAGGGCAAATACTTTTAAAGGGCCCACAAGTATTTATGGGGTATCAGAATTTGCCAGAAAAAACTCAAGCATCTTTCAAAGATGGATGGTTTTTAACGGGCGATGTTGCAGTCATGGAAAATGGCTATTACAGATTATTAGGAAGAGATTCTATTGATATTATCAAAAGCGGTGGCTATAAAATATCTGCTCTAGAGATAGAAGATGTTCTTTTAAAGCATAAAAAAGTAAAAGAATGTGCTGTAGTTGGGAAAGATGACAATAAATGGGGTGAAATAGTCGTTGCAGCAATAATTCCTAAGAATAAGACAATTTCAGAGGAAGAAGTGCAAAATTGGTGCTCAAAGTACCTATCAGACTATAAAATACCAAGAATGATTAAGTTTTTAGATGGATTACCTAAGAATTCAATGGGTAAAGTTACAAAAAAAGAGTTAAAAAACATATTTAGCTAGCCCCTAATTACCCCATAAATACCAATAAAACCAATAAAACCAATACTTTCAATAGAATAGTGTGCTTATTTAAGTCCAATTTTAGGTATATAACTCCAATAAACTATCTATCAGAAAAAAATGAAGTAAACTTTTAAAAAAAAATAAGTATCAAAACGTACTACATGTAATATGATTTTTTTATATGAAAGATAAATTTTGAGGATGAAAATGAAGGTTAATAATGATGTAGCTAAGAATATGTCTGTGGCTTTAGCAGTTTCTCTAGCATTGAATGCCCCTAGCCTCAAGGCTAATGAACTAGAAGAAATAATTGTCACAGCAACAAAAAGAAATCAGTCAGTAACAGATGTACCTTACAACATCAGTGTACTTACAGGAGATGTGATCGATAAACTAGGGGTTTCAGAACCACAAAATTTTCTTAGAGCAATACCAGGTCTAAGTAATTTCAATGAAGGGTCAAGAGTCGGGGGAAATAATAACACCTACCAGTTGCGAGGATTGAATGTTAATAATGCCGGGAATGAAGATGACAACCCCATGCTACAACAGCCTACGGTAACAACCTACCTTGGAGAGGTACCGATGTATTTCCCGATGAAACTTTTTGATCTCAATCGAGTTGAAGTTTTACGAGGGCCTCAAGGCACACTTTATGGTGCGGGTTCTGTTGGAGGAACCGTTCGATTTATACCCAACAAACCTAGTTATGAAGAAGAAACTATTGATCTCCAAGCTCAAATGTCATCAACTTCTCATTCTAGCGATTCTAATTATGACTTTAATGTAACAGCGAATATTCCGATGTCAGATACCCTTGCTTTCAGAGGGACTTTTGGTCATCAGAAACTTGGTGGTTTCATAGATGCAGTTGATCTTGTAAAGCAAGAAGGTACACCAAGAGATACTGGTGCGGTAGTATTAGCTGATCCAACTGATATTCTAGGAAGTCCTGCTGCTGCTGGAACACCGATTGATGATTATAATGAATCCACTCATACCTATCTTAGAGCAAGCTTCTATTCTAATCCCTCTGATACATTAGAGATTGGTCTTAATATTAACTATCAAGAAATTGAATCTGATGGTCGTAATGAACATAATCCAGATTATGGGAGTAAAGAGAACTATCTCGACTATACGGCGCATACAGACCCATCAGATGGCGAGGTTACTATGATTGATCTTGATATCCAAAAGGATCTAGGGTTTGCACGTTTAACCTCTTCAACAGCCATTACTGATTTCGAATCATTTTCAGTCTCAGATTCTTCAGGATTTTTAAGGGTAAATCTACCTCAATATTATTTTGGTAATCCAAGAGTTTTTGCACCGCTTGATAGAACGCAAAAAACAGACATATTTAGTCAAGAAATCAGATTAGCCTCTCAATCAGATGGGAAAATAAATTGGATTGGGGGTTTATTCTACTTAAAACGAGATCTTGATTTTTACATGTGGCAACCACTGCTTGGCGTAAATGATTATACGAATGCTTATTTTGGTACCACAGGCGTCGACTTTACGGATGTCCTAGCATACGGAGGTCAACAACAAGAATTTACAGATTTCTCAATATTTGGTGAAGTCTCTTATCAAATAAATGATCAATGGCAAGTTACAGCCGGTTTTCGACGATATGACAATGAAACTACTGGTGAGGCAGGTATTCCGCTTCCGTATGCGTCTCGGACATTTGAGTTTTATTACTACGGCACTGCCACGGATGATTTCTTATTAGGCGGCATGAACCCGACCAACAGTGAGGATGATGGCACAATCATCAAATTGAATACATCTTATGATGTGAACGACAATACTATGATCTTTGCTACCTATGCAGAAGGTTTTCGAGCCAGTGGAGCAAACCAACTACCAGAATTTGATCCATGGGGCACAGACTATAGGGAATTCTTAACTTTTAACCCTGACGAACTTCTTAATATTGAATTTGGTATCAAAGGAGTCTTGAATGATCGCTTTACTTATACCTTCACTAGATTTGATACTGATTGGGAAGAATTCCAAGCCACACTCACATCTCTTTTCGGTATAAGTTTTGTTGATAATGTACCAGGAGCTGAGAGTAAAGGCTTTGAATTTGATATAAATGGTGACTTGACAGACAATTTTACTTTAAACTTTGGCTATTCTCATGCAGATGCAAAGATTACTGAAGATTTTACCTACTCTCGCGCCACAGATAGGGACATCACAGCAGGCGCTAGACTTCCAGGCTCGGCTAAAAATGAAATGTTTGTATCTGGAACCTATCAACTTCCTTCGACAAGCTCAGGTGCCGATGTTGCTATCAATGTAAATGCGGCGTATAAGGGAGATGTACTCAGTAATTTCGAAGAATCAAATGACAATTTCATGGTAATGGAGTCATTTACTACATGGAACGCCAGAGTAACTTGGTCAAAGGATAATTACAGTATTTCCTTATTTGGGAATAATTTGAGTGATGAACTAGGCCAATCAATGTATGGTTCCGCTGATCAGTTTGGCGAACGAGATAGGCACAGGGGGCTTATCAGGCCCAGAACCATTGGCATAGGGTTTAATTATAAACTTAAATAGAATAAATCTTCTTATAGTCCAATTTTAGCTATTATTAAGATTTACAGTCATTGATAAAAATGATGGCTTTGATCGATTTTTACCTATTTAATCCAATCCATACCTAAATATTGTTTAGAATCTAACTTTTAAGGAAAATGATATCTACTCTATTTTATATGCTTTAGGTAATTCTAAGTAATGCCAGAAAAACTTTCTTCACAATTAAAAAAAGCGGATCACCTATTAAAGATTGGTGATTTAACATCTGCTCTGGCTGTTGTTGTGGAACTTAAAGATAAACATCATGATGTATCAGATGTTTGGGCGCTAGACGGGGAAATAGCAATTAGACAACAACGCATCAAAGATGCAATGACTGCCGTTGATCAAGCAGCTAAATTAGAACCTGCCAGTGCTGAACGTCATGTTCAACGTGCACGATGCTATGTCGTGGCTGGCAATACGGATGAAGCATTGAAATCAGCTTTACTATCAATAAATTTAGGAGTAACAAGACTTGATCATTTATTAGTCCTGGGAGGAGTACTGGTTCGTTGTGATGAACACTTGAAAGCATTAGATATATATTTGAAGGCAAAAGAGATGTCTCAAGAAAATGTTAATGTGCATAGAGGATTGGCTTCAGTTTATCGTTTTTTAGGCAAGCTAGAGAAGGCAGATCAAGCCTGCAATGAAGCTATCAGATTGGATCCGCATGATTATGAAATGATAGCACTCCGATCCTCACTGAAAAAGCAAACAAAAGAAGATAATCATATCAATCAGTTGGTACAACTTGAACGATCTAAAATTAAGAATTGGCGAGGTGCAGTCCATGTTGCTTATGCATTGTCAAAAGAGTATGAAGATTTACGAGAATACGAATTATCTTTTAAATGGTTAAAACATGGTGCAAATATAAAACGAAAGTATCTTAAATACGATTTCGAAGATGATATTAAAATCTTTGATACTTTAAAAACAACTTTCACAGCTGATCAAATTTCTAATTTAAGTGAAGGAGGGGATCTTAGCACTGCTCCGATCTTTGTTCTTGGAATGCCTCGAACAGGTTCAACCTTAATTGAAAGAATAATCTCTTCACATAGTTTAGTTCAAAATGCAGGTGAGCTTAGTAGTTTCTCGTTTGCAATGATGAGTCAACTTCAGAAACATGGTGATGGGAAAATTAGTAATCGTCTTTCACTTGCAGAAAATACTGTTAAATTACCCATGGATGAATTGGGGGATGAATATCTGAGATTAGTTCAACCAATTAGAGATAACAGTCCAAGGTTTGTTGATAAGTTACCCCTTAATTCACTTAATATTGGACTGATATATGGTGCATTACCGAATGCAAAAATAGTCCATGTTATAAGAAATCCTATGGACTCATGCTATTCAATATTTAAATTTCATTTTAAAAATGGATATCCATTTTCTTATGACCTAAAAGAACTTGCATTGTATTACAAAGAATACTTCAATCTGATGCAACATTGGAGAGAAGTATTACCAAAGGGTCATGTTTATGATATTGAGTATGAGGAAGTTGTAGCTGATTTACCTAATCAAGCGAAAAGACTTATCAATTTTTTAGATCTACCATGGGAAGATGAATGTGAAGAGTTTTATAACAATAAACAAGTCTCGACTACAGGCAGCGCCTCTCAAGTCAGGCAACCAGTTTACAGTTCATCTATAGGTAAATGGCGTCATTATGAAAAAGAGCTTGAACCTTTGAAAATAGAATTAGAAAAATCTGGAATTCCTTTGAGTTAATCTTAAATCAATACTAAGTCTGAATTTCAATAGTCTTGATAAAGTGTTTCATTATTCTTGAGGTATGCGAGGTTTTACGACGGATCAAGTTAAACTTTATTTTACGAGAAGTAATTTTGGGCTTTATTGGTCTAAGTTCATTCTTTCTGACCCATGGTTCTGCATAATGTGTCGGCAGATAACCAATATATCTACCTGATAAAATTAAATAAACTATACCTTCTATAAATGGTGAAGACGTTCTTATATTAAAGTCGTATGGAGGCTCCCATTCTGAAAATTTTTCAGAATGATCCCAACTAACATAAGGAGTCTTCTTTAAAAGATTTCTGTTTATCCTGTTATCTTCTATACCAAATAAATCACTTGAATTTGAGCAATAAAGTAAATGCTCTTCATCAAATAAAGGGTCAAATATAAGCTGCTCAGATTTATGATAGAAAAGTCCTATTGCACACTCCAGTTGTTCATTAATAACTCTTTTTTCTAGCTCTAATGAATGCCCAATAAAGGGCTTGATACTTACTAGAGGAGCAATACGAGTAAAATGTGATATGGCATTTCGAATTCTAGGGTCATCAAGTGTTACACTATTATCTATTAGTCCAATATGAAACTCTCCAGTTATTTCTCCATCGTATTCTTGAATATCAGTTATAAAATTATCTAAAGCACCAAATAGTTCTTCTGAGGCTTTAAGCACTCTTTTTCCACGATTAGTCAATTTAAAATGTCCATGACCACGCTCACAAAGACGAGAACCTATTCTGGTTTCAAGTTCAGCCATTCGGGTGCTAATTGCAGACTGGCTAATATTTAATTCTATTGCAGCGGTTGCAAAACTTTTAGCTCTTGCAATGATATGGAACATTCGTAATAGCTTTATGTCCTTATCTTGTAGTGAATTTATCATCTTGAATATTCTAACTTAAATATAAGATATTTAGATAGTAAGATAAAATAACTGAAGACTAAGGAGTAGCTCAATGATCAGATTAACTGTGCTTTATAATTTGTCAGAAAAAATAAGTGAAGAGGAATTTATAAAGTGGAGACAGGAAACTCACAAAAATTATGTTGAATCAATGCCAGGAGTCATTCATACAGACTTTTCACGAATCACTAAAAGTTGGCCCAAAGATATAGCGCCAAATTTTCGTTTTCAAACAATAGTAGATTGGCCAGATCTTGAAAGTTTTGAGAAAGCTTTTTTTAATGATTCTGCCCAGAAAAAACTTAAAGATGATGATGAAAAGATTGGTGAAAGTCTTTACATTGTGAGTGAAGTTCTTTCAGGTCAAAGGTTGTAAGTTTAGTTTAGTTATTGCCTTTAGTGATCCTTTATTATGATTATTCTTATAAAAAAAACTATTCTTATATCACTCACCTTCATTCTAATTAGCTGTGGTCCTTCACCAGAAGAAATGGCAACTGCGGAGCAGAAACGTGACGTGGATATGACCTGGATAGAAAAATATGTAACCTATAGTCAGGAGCACAATGGACAGTTAATACCCACGGATTATCACTTTATGGCTGAAATAATCTATACCGAAAGGAGTCAAATCAAAAACTTAGAGACACTTGTTTACCTCAGTACTAGTAATACGCCATTAGCGAGTTTCGTTGAGAATGATCCCTATGCCCTGACTAATGGTTTGTACTACACCAGGAAGTCAAAATCATATGATGATCTGGTGTCTCTAGAAACGGCACATCCCGCAACTAATCAATATATATGGGAAATTAACGGACCCAATGGTAAATATCGACTGGCACCTGTGCGTATTGGTGGGCCGGAAATGCGAACACAAGTCCCGCAACCCAGTCCCATATTTCTATCACAGGAGGGGAGTGCTGTTGATGATTTTAAAAAAATCGATGCCAACAAGGCGCTTAATATCAGTTGGAATCCTTTTACTATCGGCGGAAAACTTGAAGGCACTGAATGGGAAGATCTGACCTTTGCACTTGTCAGCGACTGCCATGGCGAGGTTATCTATACCAGTGGTGCACCTGAAGACAAGAGCGGTTTTGCTGACTTCACCGTAAATATGACGACTTTGCCCGCTGACCTGATGGAGACAGGGATGAATTATGTGGTGTTTATTTCCCAAGTCAATCATGTCGATGCCAATATCAGTTATGGTATTGACCAAATAAGTGCTAATTCTTTTGCAGTGGAGCTGAAGGTGAAAACAGGTGGGAAAATTGATCAAGCTAGAACCTGTCCTGACGTTGAACACAGAGCTGCTTATCTCTGGTCGAGAAAAACACCGGCAAACGCCGGGCTAATGCCCTGGCCGACATTTCTGGACTCACCAAATAATTCAACATGTGATAATTGTTAATGGCAAACTTCCCCAAATAAACAAACTAGGAGCTGTCAACTGCTTTGAAAAAGTCTTTAATGCTTTGAGTTATAGAGGCTTAGTAATTAAGTATTGATTTCATTGGATGAAGCCATTCTCACAAATTAGATGATCATCAAGGTACAAAGTTGGTCTCATCAACAAAATATCCCAGTGCATATGCGAAATGTTGGGTTCAAGTTTTGAGCCCTGCCACATTCTAGTTAGCAAACTACTGTCGCCTATACCGCAACAAATGGTGCCACGCAACTTTTCAAATTCAGGGTGTTGTGTCAGCATTGCTCTAGAATTTAATCCTAAATTCAAGTGGACAGGACCGTACTCTGCAGAATCATCAGGCTGCTCTTTGAACCATTGTTTGAGTCTTCCTGCGAACAAAGGCTCACCTTTTACATCAATAATTTTGCCGTCCTTGAATGTCAAAAATACAGGACCGGTAGGTTTTTCATGATCATAAGCTGGCTCATATAACAAAAACCCATCAACTGCCATGACCCCATTGCCTCGACCTTTGGGAATTACGATGCCTGGAGCTGCAGGTGGTAATGCGGCCCACGTGCCAGTCATTTTCTTTTTATCCGGATCCCATATAAACTCGTCTGATGAAACACCTTCAAGATCACTGATATCTAATTCAAAATCAGTACCTTCTTCCGATACCATTCTTAAAGTACTTGCATCAGTAAACATATTGCCAATGGTAATTGCTTCTTTTCGAAGCTCATGTATGTCAGCTGCCAACATAGTTCGAATTAATGTGTCTTCAATATGATGGCCGCCCGTCCCATCTCCAGGACTCATAATACGAGCGCCTCTCTCAACAGCTTCTGCTAGAAAGTCTGCATAACCAACCGCCAAATCAATGATCAGTTCGGCTTCTTTGCACGCAGCCTTGACCATTGAATTCCATTCATAACCAGGTTGTAGAGTTGGTGGTGGTGGCATTGGATTTTCTGATACCGAGACATCAGCACCCATTGCCATTGCAGCGCCCATAAATGCTGACACAACATGCCGTGGAGTACGGGAATCGGCAATAATTAAAACCTTAGTCCCTGGTTGGAGGTTACACATATCTCGGTAGATCTTATCAACAACAATAAGAAATTCTGGTTTTAATGCTGTGCTTACATCGGTGGTTTCTGACATTGATATCCCCTAATTACTGATGAAACTAAAATTCTTTCCTTATTCTATTAATTTAATATTATCTTGGTTATTTTCTAATTTAATTATTTTTTTTATGATGCTTACTTCATATGACCATAATTGAAAAAACACTATCGCTTCTTATTATCTGACTTGGCAATGCTTCTTTAACTTTATGTACCCGGTTGGTTCTCTTCTCAGTATGCGAGAAAATAATATAATCATTGCATATACAACTATAAAACCTGATGCTGTCACCAAAATTGATAGCTGAAAATCATTACTTGCAACCATAAAGGATACAATAAATGGGCCTGCCGTGTATCCTGCCATTGTCACTACATTTGCTATTGAAACTCCAATACCATTTGGTATAAGATTTGCCAAAATTGCAATAAAGTAAGGAGTTACGAAGGTAATGCTTACATTGAAGAGGCTCGTACCTATAGCAAATACAAGCTCCGAGGACGAATATAACAAAGATAGAGTCGCAATGGCAATGGTGGCTGTTCCCATATAAATAGGTCGTAAATATCCCAATCTGTTACCAAGGATTGATGCAACTATCATCCCAAGGATTGCAGCCAACGTACTTGAACCAAGTATAGCACCGGTAGTTTTGACAGACATTCCTGAGGCAACTCCCAGACGTTCGAAATATGTCCAGATACCACTATTGAATAGATAGTGCAGAAACAATGCCCCAAATACTAGGCCCGACATCAGAATAAAAGCACGATCCAACTGCAACCATGATTTTTCAGCAATATTTTTTTCTTGTGAGATTTTTTTTGGAAAAAACGGCAGTAATCCACACGCCAACAGATTGACCAGACCTATCCCATAGGAAACACCCTCAATCCCAGAAAACTCATAGACATAGGGCAATAATGCTAATCCAATACCACCCACTAGGAAGGCCGACCCATAGAGAATTGCATAAGTTCTTGTTAAATTTGGCGTGCCAATGGCTGCAACAGTGGAAACTGTAAACCCAAGACCAGCACCCAATCCGTTAATGAATCGAACAACACTAAGTGCAGTATAATCTCCTTCAAACCATACTGAAGCGCCGCTTGTGATTATTACTATAAAAACACATGCGAGCATCATTAGTTGTAGATTAGCCCATGGCCTGTGTACTATATAAATTGCGAGAACCGATGATACAGTGGTGCCCATAAGATTATAGGAAATAAGTCGACCAGCAGCATCAATGTTCAAACCTTGATAATCAACCAAAGCACCTAGAATAGAGGGTGAAAGCGCTACCCAGAAATTAACGACTGTTCCAAGAACAATGATTGAGATTATTCTAAGTTTCAAGACGAATTATCAACATGCAGTTTGCCAGCTTTCATGATGTGAGTGATATGCTGACTTTCTTTTTGTAGCAGCATCAAGTCCTCAAGAGGGTTACCATCAATCACAAGAAGATCGGCAAACGCACCTGCTTTGATGCAACCGAGCTTGCCATCCATTCCCAGAAGCTCAGCATTGATCGATGTAGCAGATCGAAGCACATCCACATTGGAATCTACTTCGGCACGAATCATTAGTTCACGCAATTGCTCCGATTGCAAATCACCGAAAAGATCAGTACCAAAACCAGTTTTTGTTCCTGCTGCCTTCAAATATTCAAGGCTGCGTAATCCAGCATCTCTAACATCATTTAACTTATCAATACTGTGTTTTGGTAGACCGATATCAGCGCCGCGTTCATACATTGCCTGATAAGTGACTAGCGTTGGAACCACAAAGGCGCTGCTATCATTAGCCAGTTTAGCTGTTTCATAATCGATCAGATTGCCATGTTCGATTGAGCGTACACCAAATTCCAAACACCGCTTAATTGCTTCAACTGTGTAGGCATGTGCCATAACATAACGACCCCAAAACTCTGCTTCCTCCACAACTGCAATAATCTCTGCTTCTGAGAACTGAAGATTTGTAATTGGATCCGTTGGCGAAGCCACGCCACCTGATGCCATAATTTTTACAGCATGTGCACCTTTTCGGAGTTCATTGCGGGCTGCTCTTCTAACTTCAATTTCGCCGTCGACAATCTGGCTCAGACCTCGTTCTGAACAGCTACATAAATCTTGCATGCTGTCATTTCCAGGATTACGAAAATCTCCATGACCACCAGTTGGACTGAGGGCTTGACCAACAAAAAAGAGGCGAGGTGATTCGATTATCCCTTGGTCAACCGCTGCTGCTAAACCAAAATCTGCGCCGCAAGCATCCCTGACAGTGGTAAATCCACGATACAGCATCTTTTTAAGATTTCTTGCAGCAAATAGGGTTGTTAAACTGCTGGGCTGATCAATTAGTTCAGCTGGAGATGCGTTCCAGTCCGTGACATGCACATGGGCGTCGATCAAGCCTGGCATAACTGTACCTCCCTTTACATCTATCCTTGTGCCAGACTGACTCTTTACTGGTTCACTTGATATTTCTCGAATGATGTCATTTTCGATGACTAGGTTTTGACCTTCTGATAATTCGTCATGAAAGCCATCAAATACACATGCGTTTTCAATTATTGTAAGTGCCATCTTAGTAAGGCCCCCATTGGACAAGGCTTTCGACTTTCAATTTTTTCTTTGGCCAGGAGGGCATGTGTGCAGGTGGTTTAGCAGGATGGCCGATTCCAATACAAAAGCGGGGATCAATTCCATCGGGTGTATTCAATAATATGCATATTGCTTCTTTACTAAAGGAAGACATCGGTCCGGCTACCAACCCTAAAGCATGGGCTGCAAGAAGCATATTTTGTGAATAATGTCCGACATCATAACTGACTTCAGGGTGCCTTTTTTTCATATTATCCAAGACAAGGTTCCAGTTGATACATATAAAAATCAATGCAGATGGAGTCCCAGCTACCATTCCAGGAAAAAATAACTTTATTTTTTTAATCAATGATTTCTCGGTTAAACAGATAAAATGATGCACTCGCTCATTGCCTCCAGTTGGAGCCCACCTTGCTGCTTCCAGAATAGTCCATAATAAGTCGTCAGATACTGACTTATTCTGATCGTAGTATTTGGCAACACGCCGTGTCCGGATGGCTTCCAGTGTTTCAAGAGCCATGATCTTGATCCTCAAAATCTCTGTCTTTTACGATATTCGCTAATTCACCAATTTTTGCTTCTAAATACTTTTCAAACGATTCAATATCATCTCCTTGTGTGGCTGCAGATTCTACGGGCATTCTCTTATTAAGGTCATCAAGATATTTTGCTAAATCTCCGCTAGCTCTCGGTGCCCACATCCCAGCCATGCGGTCGGCAATTGAGACCATTCTTAGTATTGCGTAATGAGGTGGTTCCTCCATTAGGCCTTCCGAGCTGGTTAAAATATAAGCCAACAATTCAATTGCTTCATTTTCATTTATTGTAACTTTCTCTTTACTCATAGGTTCTCCTTATTTGAACAAACAGCATTATTGACGAGCTGATATGATATTCTTGCGATCCACATACGTAAATACAATAGCACCAAGAATAAATACCAACATTGTAAGTATCAGCATTGCATTGACTCCTGAAAGTTCCAAAACTAAGCCATTAATGGGGGCACCTATAGTATTACCAAGAGATTGAGCAGCTGGAATCAAAGCAAC
>DMGO01000121.1:0-3779 GCA_003449795.1 Gammaproteobacteria bacterium
GGATCCAAAAAGAATCCTGGCCCATCTTCAATTGTTTTTGCACCTGGAAATGGTTGCCATCTTGCCCCAACAGTTTGGAAGACTTCTTTTGTACTATGAATATTCACGTCTTCATCAACCACAATCACAATTTTACCAATGGGCAGAAAATTAAATTTCTCTGCAATCTCCAAGGCTTGATGTGGTTTGGTTTTTTCAATGCTGATAAAAAGAAAACCCACATGATCTATTGGAATATGAAAGCCCCTTAGCTCTGGCATAAATTTCTGAAAGCCTTTTACTGATGCTGCTTCACCCGGGGATGTGACAAAACCTCTAGTCACACCAGTGAACTGATTCACAACGATTGGATTCTTTCTATGGGTTACTGTCTTAATATTCATATAAAAAGTAGCATCATGAGGCAGCCCCATGTACCCATACATCTCGCCAAAAGGACCTTCTTCTTCAAGATCATCCAGCGGTATTTCCCCTTCGATGATCATTTCAACATTGGCAGGTACCATAATGTCTGAGTCTTCACATTTGACAACTTCAATTGATTTGCCCTTAAAACCACCTGCAATCTCTAATTCATCTTGGCCTGAACGAGCAGTCTTGGAGCTACTCATAGCAAAAACGATTGGGTCAGTGCCAAGCACAACAGCAACATTGGCATGCGTTTCACCTGCTTCTTTGTGTGCCATCAACGCCTTCCATCCATCCTGATTTCTTTCAGGACTGATGCCGATTTTTCTGGGCCCTTTAATCTGCATTCTATATGTACCGACATTCCTCCCGCCATCTGGATCAATGGTGATTAAGTTTCCCGTATTGATGAATCGACCATTATCAGCCGGGTTGGTTTGTATAAATGGGAAGCTTAAGATATCAATCTCTTCACCTTTCAAGATGACATCTTTGCTCGGTGCATCGGATGCCTTCACTTCCTTTGTCTTCTTGGGCTCAATGGGCACCTCATTCAACATCTTTTCAAGTGATTTTTTATAGTTGAGAATATGATCTTCTGGATCAATTTCATCAAGAGGCACACCGACAACAAGCGCTTCATGCCCGCCCATTCCATATTGATTGATGAGGATTGGTCCTTGCATCCATTCGCCGTCTATTTTCACTCTTTCAACAATGACTGCTGGCGCGCCCAGCCAGCCATATTTATCCAATAGCTTGTACATGAAGCCAGTTAGTTCATATGCATCTTGATCAATCTCATCGATGCGAATTAGTTTCCCGTGCTCTTCTATAGCTTCGACATATTCACGCAGTGAATCATATGGACCTGTGCCAATCATATCTCCCCTTAACAATTAATTATTCACTTATTGTATCTTGCTTATAGAAATAAAAAAGCCCCTCGAAAGGGGCTTTTTTTATCCGATTGGATTATTACCAGCGTTTGACGTATCTGACCCCAAACTCTCTTGGTCTATTCACGTATTGACGTGCATTCCCAAAGAAGAAATCAAAGTACCAGTCGTTCACCGCAATATCAGCTCTTTCATCACTTACGTTGTTGATGAAGAGATTAACTTCCCAATCATCACCCAATAAACCATATTTGAGATCAATACTCTTATATGATTTTTGAATGAATTGAGAATCTGGCTGAACCGCACTTACTGTGTCTCCAGTATATGATACTGATGCTCTGAAGAATCCTTCATTTGCACCCATCATTTGAGTATCAATTGCTGTATCTAACCAAAGATTCGCTTTGAACTCTGGAACCTGAGGCAATCTAGAACCAGCTGGTGCTGAACCATCAGTGAGGTCCTCATCAAGTTCTGCAGTAACCCATTGTGCGTTGAATCCGATTTCCATGTTGTCCCCAACGGCATTCAATGTTTCTAGCTGTAATCCATCAGACGAAGCTTCTCCAACATTTGCAACCACTTTCTGCCATGGCTGTCCACATTGTGGTGCAGGATAAGCACCATCTGAACCGCATGGCAAGTTACTTGGATCAACAACTTCCAACTGATAGTTGTTCCAATCCATTGAGAAATAAGTGAGATTCAACTGCATATTCCCATCCATAAGTGTAGTTTTGAGCCCGATTTCTGTATTTTCAAGATAATCTGATTCGTATACATCAGGATAGAATGGAGCCGAAGAACGACCACGGTTTACACCTCCCGGTCGGTAGCCCTCTGAGTAGAGACCATAGACCATCGTATCATCGTCTACATTGTATTTAATGCTGACCTTAGGTACGAAGTCACTGTCACCCGGGTTGTCTCTTTTGTTTTTAGGAAGATATCCATCAGCTGCAAGCGCACCTTTAGGATTTTCTACCCAATATGTTTTATCGGCTTTACGATCAAAGTAACGACCACCAAGTGTGAGTTCCCAGTTCTCATCGAATCTGTAGTTGACTTCACCAAATACTGCGAAAGTTTCCCAGTCAGTTCTATCATAAGAAGCCCACCAGATATCATTCGGCGCTACTGGTAACCTATCTGGAAGATAAGCAGCCACATATACCATTTGGTTCGCGTAACCTGCTGAATTTCTGTAATTATGTGTTTCTGTTTCGAAATCCCAACCTTCTTCTCTTTCTTGGTAGAAAAGGCCAACGATCCAATCTAGATCATCTGTTTGATTGGAAAGTCTAAACTCTTGAGTTTTTGAACTATTCCACTGATCAAGGATATTGAATCCTGGGACGTCATTATAAGCATAGCTTACTCCTACTGGCTGGAAGCAATATCTCGATGTGCTTGCATAACCATTATAGTAGTAGCAGAACGTACCAAAATACATTGAGTATGTGCTTCTATCGTTTACATAGAAAACATCACGATCAAAGTATGAAGTTGCTGAGATTAGTGTTGCCCAACCAAGATCTTTCTCTATAGTTAAGGCGATTTGTGTCCAATCATCGTCTCTTGGCTCATCATAGAATGATACCCTTTGAAGATCACCCACGCTTGGATCAAAGTAGCTATATCCTTCTGCGCTATTTTTTTGAGTTGCGAATTCAAGAAGATAATATCCATCATCCATATCCCACTGACCAGCCAAACGACCACCAGTTGATTTGAATGTATTGACATCGTCTCTTACTACGCTTGGATTAAACGTCGAGTTATTGTTGAGCCCAAATCTAGCACTGTTACCGTCAACAACATCAACAAACCCACCATCTTCTGCGGTGAATCCAACAGCTCTGATTGCAAAGTTGTCTGAGATAGGAATATTGACAACGCCGCTTACATCATAGCTGTTTTCACCTTCGTCCATCATCTTGAGTGTGATGTCACCTGTAGCAGAGAATTCAGATGTATCAGGCTTATTGGTAATGATTCTGATTGCACCTGATTGTGCGCTTGAACCATAGAGTGTACCTTGCGGACCTGCTAATGCTTCGATCCGATTGACATCAACCATTCTAACATCAGCTGCCATTCCAGCTTGTGTTATTGGTTGCTCATTCAGATACAGTGCAGAGGATTCCTCAGAGATGAACGTACCGTTATCGTCTGCAATTCCTCTAAAATAAACTTTACCTGTACCTGGAGTGTAATTCACATAACTCATACTTGGGATGAGTTTTGCATAATCTTCCATACCAATGACATTGGCTTTTTTCAGTGTATCCTCAGTGATTGCTTGTACGCTCCCTGCGATGTCTTGAAGGCTTTCAGACTTCTTCGTCGCTGTAACAACAATTTCTTCAAGCTGAGCTTGTGCTGTTGTGTAACCGGCCAATGCAGCGGTAACTGCTGCAGCAACACTCGTTACTTTTTGTGTATTTGTAAGTGTCGACATAATTTAAA
>DMGO01000121.1:4090-4757 GCA_003449795.1 Gammaproteobacteria bacterium
GTCGACATAATTTAAATTCCTATCAAATTAAATTAAAAAAATATTAAGAGTGGATAAACCTAATTTCACCCGCTAACAGATGAATAGTAAACAATAATGAGGTTTATTCAAGGCAAAAAATAAATCTATTTATCATATTTGGAGCAAATGAGAGTAAATCATGTTGTATTTATCCAACAAAACTAAAAAGTATGTTAGATAAGTTATTGATATATATGTAAATATAATTATATGAATAATAAAAAGATTTAATTCTGATTGTATAAGTGACCTCAATAATTAAAATCTAAGAAAACAAAGGTAATTTATGGATATTGGAACACCACTTAGAGATCTTGGCGAAATCGATGCAAAACCATTGATTGATAAGATCCTTTCGCTTGAAGATGCGAGCTGGAATGAAAACCTGCAGCGTCAAGAAACGTTTGATGTTCATAAAAAGACGAGTTCACTGGTCATGATATTCTGCGATGGTTGGCCAGAACTGGTCGTATCAAAAGAAAAAGCATGGGATCATCTGGCCGAGGCTGCTGTCCCATTAATGGATGAAATAATCAACAAGCATTATCAACCTGGCGGGACAATCATCAGAGCGATGGCTGCCAAGCTCTTTGCCGGTGAACGAATCACTCCTCATACAGATAAGCATCCTTCATTTCATATTGCA
>DMGO01000071.1:0-5505 GCA_003449795.1 Gammaproteobacteria bacterium
TCTAGATAGTTTTCTTGACACAATATACTTGAGGGACGAAAATAGCATTAAGTTAATTATAAAGGAGTCGCTGTAATTGAGCGATGACATACCGCTGGAATACCTTTTTGTAATTCTAGCAATACTAATCTTACTATCTGCATTCTTCTCTGGAACGGAAACTGCACTCATGAGAGTGAACAAATACCGAGTCAGACACCTCGCAAAAAAAGGAAATAAGAGTGCCAAACTAGCCGAAAAACTTCTCAAGAAGCCAGATAAGCTAATCGCTTTTATTCTTCTTGGAACTAATTTGGTGAACTTTATTGCTGCTTCACTTGTCGGTGTTGTCTCAATGGAAATAGGTGGACCAACCGGAGTTGTTGTTGGAACAATTCTGCTGACAGCTGTTGTATTGCTATTTTGCGAGTCTATACCTAAAACTGTTGCTGCGATTTTCCCTGAAAGAATTGCATTACCAGCGAGTCGAATCTATCACCCTCTTGTAAAATTTACACAACCGTTTTTGGTTGTTATAAATTTCTTTACCAATATGGTGCTAAAGCTTCTTGGATCAGGACCAAGTGAGCAAGAAGAAAAGATATCCGTAGATGAACTTAAAACAATCATTACCGATGGTCTAACAAAAACCGCTTATGATAGACAAAACATCATGATGGGTGTTTTAGATTTAGGCAGCATGACTGTTGAAGATATTATGCTTCCTCACAATGAAGTGGTTGGCATTGATTTAAATGAGACAGATGCAAAAAATATAAAGATCATTCAGAAAAACTTTCACTCGTCTCTGCCAGTCTACGAAGATGTTCTGGATAACATAAAAGGTGTACTCAATCTCAATGAATTCTTAAAGGATGTTGACCTTGATTCTTTCAATAATGAACTGGTTAGACAATATATGAAAAAACCTTACTTCATTCCAGAAACAACCTCATTGAGTCAACAGCTCCTTGAGTTCAAGTCAAAGAAACAGAAAACTGCATTTGCAGTAGATGAATATGGAAATATACAAGGACTCATAACAATAGAAGATATTTTTGAGGAAATCGTTGGTGACTATCTTGAGGAAACTCAAAAACTAAATAAAGAGATGAAGCCTAAGAAAGTAAAAGATTATTATGTTGTAAATGCTTCTTCTAATATCCGAGTACTCAATAAAATGATGAATTGGGACATTCCAGTTGATGAGGCAAAAACAATCAATGGTGCTGTGCTAGAAAATCTTGGGTATATTCCTGAGGCAGGGACTGATTTCAGACTGGGTAGTTATATCATTGAAGTCTTAACAACCAAAGAAAATGCTGTAGAGAAAGTTAAGATAAAAAATTCAGATGATGACTATGAGCTAAAGGTTGTCTCTTAGAATTGCTCGTATTCTGGAACCCAATTTTCAAACTTGGTATAACGCCCTACCCATGTGAGATTGAATTTACCTATGGCACCATTTCTTTGCTTTGCAACATTGATTTGAGCAATACCTTTCTTGTCTGTTTCAGGATCATAAACCTCTTCACGGTATATGAATGCTATGAGATCAGCATCTTGCTCAATCGCACCTGACTCTCTTAAATCTGACATTTGAGGTACTTTGTCAGTTCGTTGCTCAACACTTCTATTTAGCTGAGAGAGAGCAATAATTGGGACATTTAATTCTCTTGCAAGCGCTTTGAGATTTCTTGAGATCTCTGAGATTTCAGTGGCTCTATTTTCTTTATTGCCATGGACTTGCATGAGCTGAAGATAGTCAATCAGAATAAGTGATAGCCCTTTTTCTCTCTGGATTCTTCTTGCTCTAGCTCTTAATTCAATTGGTGTCAAAGACGGTGTATCGTCTATATATATGGGTGCATTTTTGATTTGCTGAATTGCACCATCAATTCTATTCCAGTCTCTCTCTTCAAGTTTACCTGTCCGCATAGAGTGTGAATTGACACGACCAAGTGATGAAATCATACGTTGTGCTAGTGAACTGGCTGACATTTCCATACTGAATACAGCTACGGGTTCCTCATCTGCCAGTGCAGCATGTTCTGCGATATTGAGTGCAAAGGCAGTTTTACCCATTGAGGGCCTGCCGGCAATAATAATCAGATCGCCTTTTTGTAAACCTGCAGTCAAATTATCGAGCTCTCTGAAGCCAGATGAAACACCAGTGAGTCCACCACCGCCTTGTGCTCTTCTATCCAATTCATCATATGTTTCCTTAACAAGGTCACTCATCATTGAAAAAGCGCCTTTCTTTGATCCACGCTCAGCAATCTCGAAGATATATGATTCGGCAATATCAACTAACTCAGTGGGTGATCGCCCTTCGGGTTTATATGCATTCTGTGATATATCATTACTGATCTGTATGAGCTCTCTGAGCAAAGCTTTTTCTCTGATGATTTTTGCGTATTCAGCAACATTCGAGCTTCCTGCTGTTGTTTCAATAATTTCAGACAAATACTCAATTGCTGATTGTGGCAAGTCCGTGTTATTTGAATCAAGGTAATCAGAAACAGTCAGTACATCTGTGACTTTTGAATTTTCTCTTAATTGCTGTATTGCTAAAAAGACTGCTTTGTTTTCTGGATGATAGAAATCTCGATCTGAAACTAGGTCGGCAATCTTATCATACGCTTCACCATTAGGATCCATCATAAGGCCTCCAATAAGAGCGACTTCCGCCTCAGTTGAGTGAGGTGGTAATGATATTTGTCCTAAAGATTTATTTGATCTGTTGGTCTCTGCTGCAGATTTTGCCATTTATTCGGATTCTTCGGTATTTTCACTATCAATGTTTTCTTCATTGATATTATCTTCTTCCTCTTCAGAATCCAAAGTATTTTTGATGGCCACTTCACCACCTATGACTTCTATAGTGATCATAACCTGAATCTCTGGATGGAATAATAATTCCACCTCATGTGATCCGATCGTTTTAATGGGGCCTTCAGGCATATTAATAAAGCTTCTTTCGAGTTCGATGCCTTTTTCAGTCGCAGAATTAGCAATATCAATTGTTCCGATTGAACCATAAAGAGTTCCCTCTTCAGTAACATTCGCCTCAATGGTTAATTTCAATCCTTCAAATTGTTGAGCTTTATCTCTGAGAATAGAAAGCTCTTGCTCTTGTTTCTGTTTCAGTTCTTCTTTTTGCAATTCAAGTTGCTTAAGGTTATCTGCAGTAGCAAATACCGCTTTGCCTTGAGGCACGAGAAAATTTCTTCCATAACCGGGTTTAACAGAGACCACGTCTCCTATTTCTCCCAGATTCTTTATGTCTTCTTTGAGTATAACGTCCATGACTGCCTTCTATCTATGTTGATCGGTGAATGGCAACAAAGCTAAAAATCTTGCTCTCTTAATTGCTACAGCAAGCTGTTTCTGATAATGAGCCTTTGTGCCTGTAATTCGGCTAGGTATAATCTTCCCGGTCTCGGTGATGTATTTCTTTAAAACATCGATATCTTTATAATCGATTTGATCAACACCCTCGGCGGTAAACTTACAGTATTTATTCTTATTTCTGTTTACACCCTTTTTTCTTCTAAAATCTTTACCCTTCTTTCTTTTCATCAGTCTTTTCCTCTACTTTTTCTTCTTCGGTGTTTTCTGGCTCTTGCTCTGTTTCAGAAGCCTCTAATTTTGTTTCTGTATTGATTTCCTCATCAACCTTTACTTCATCTTTTTCTTCTTCTATTTCTGTCACTGTTTCTTCTTTCTCAACCTTCTTTTCTTCAACACGTCGTTCTTTTACTTTTTTTGAATCATCTTTTTTATTATTCAATTCAAAGAGTTTTGAGTCTCCAGTTTCAGCCTTTTTCATTTTGACTATCAGATGTCTCATGATTGAGTCATTGAACTTAAATAATGATTCCAATTCACTGATGACACCCTCATTAGATTGAATGTTCATAAGAACATAATGTGCTTTATGCATATCCTCAATGGTATATGCAAGCGGCATTCTACCAATGTCTTCAGTTCTATGGATGATTCCGTCAGATTTCTTAACGGTTTCTTGATACCGGTTGATCATCTCCGGTACTTGTTCACTCTGATCTGGATGGATCAGCAACACTAACTCATAATGTCTCATATTTTCCCTTTTGGTTTAAAGCTACCCAAATTCTACTTTGGTGCAGCAAGGTTATTTATTATTGTCAGCGGATCGTACAGAAAATATTCAAATAATTCAAACTAATTAGCACTCCTCTGTCGAAGCACCTCATAGAGCACAAGACCACAAGCTACTGATACATTTAAGCTTGTAACATCACCTGACATTGGGATAGATAATAACTGATCACACTTCGACTTGGTTAAGTCTCTCATTCCCTTCCCTTCTGAACCAACAATGATTGCTGAAGATTCTATATAGCTGGGCTCCCAATAAGAAACATCAGAATCATCAGATGTTCCATATATCCAAAAACCTATTTCTTTGATTCTATCTATGAACTGAGAAATATTCGAGACAACAGCAATATTTGTGTTTTGTAGAGCCCCTGAAGACACCTTGCTTATAACTGGACTATCAATGTTTACTCTATTCTTAGAGAGGACAACCATGTTTACAGCTGTCGCATTTGCAGTTCTAAGACATGCTCCAATGTTTCTCGGATCATCGAGGTCATCAAGAATCAATACCAATGATCCGTGATTTTGAGAAAGGTACTCAATACTTGATTTCAGATCAAAAAAGTCATCGATTCTTATTTTTGCAGCAATGCCTTGGTGTTTCTCAGTTGAAAGAAGGTCTGATAGAAAATGCTTGTCAACTTTCTGAATATTCAGTCTTGAAGCAGCTTTACTGGATAATAATTTCTCAACCCGTTTATTCGAAGAAGATTCATCAATATACAATTCTATTATGTTTTCTGGATTTTTTAATACGGAAGTTTCGACAGAATTATAGCCGTATACAGTAACCTCTTTGCTCATGAAAAAATTTGATCAATGACAATCATGTCATTTCTATCAGGTCCTGTTGATATCAAAGATACAGGAACACCAATGGAGTCCTCTATTCCTTTAATCAAAATCTTAGCTTCCGTTGGTAATTGATCAAAAGACTTCAGTCCAGATGTGATTCCTGACCAACCTTTGTATTCCTTGTATATTGGTGAAATTCTCTCGAATCGATTTTGACTCATAGCGGGGAGAGTGTCATATATCTTTTCGTCAATTTCATATTCTTCAGCAACAAGAATCTTATCTAATCCATCAAGTACATCGATCTTCGTGATGCAGAGTTGTGATATTGAATTGATATTGACTGCTTTACGTAATGCAACGATGTCTAGCCAACCGCATCTTCGAGGTCTGCCTGTTGTTGCTCCAAACTCAACACCAATCTTTGCCATATGCTTACCATAATCATCATCAATTTCTGTTGGAAATGGGCCTGAGCCAACTCTAGTAGCATATGCTTTGGTGATACCCAGCACTCCATCGATATCCAATGGTCCGATACCAGAACCTAACGAAGAGGCCCCAGATAGAGTGCTTGATGATGTA
>DMGO01000104.1:0-23922 GCA_003449795.1 Gammaproteobacteria bacterium
AGGCTTATGGAAATACTCAAGGCACCCAAATTATTTTGGTGACTTTCTTCAGTGGTTTGCAATCTTTGTATTATCTTTGTCGACAGGATCTTTATTAGGTGTGGTTGCCCCAGCAATGATGTTGTTCATCTTCTTCAAGTTGACGATTCGATTATTGGAAAAACCTCAATCTAAAAAAAGACCTGGCTACAATCAATATATCGATGAAACAAATATGTTTTTTCCGGGACCGAGTAAAGCAAAAGACTAGTTCAGTTTATCAATCAATCTTTCAGCCTTTGGTACCAAGTTGAGGTGTCCTTTGGAACAAAGTTCTTAATTTGTAAGATCGCCTCATCAACATCGTTGACTAAAACCAATTCATCACTGGTTGATTGTGGAAGGAAGCCCTCAGCAACAGCATGCTCAATGAATATACTAAGTTTTGAGTAATAACCCTCAATATTGAGCAAAATGATGGGTTTCGTTTGTAGCCCAAGTTGATTCCAAGTCAATGATTCAAAAAATTCTTCCCAAGTCCCGACGCCACCTGGGAGGCATACCACGGCTTGTGATTTATCTGCCATCATTTTTTTTCTTTCATGCATATTCTTTACAATGATTAATTCATTTAAGCCTTGGTGTCCGACTTCAATATCATCGAGTTGTTCAGTAATGATCCCAGTTATATAACCACCAGCATTGATGGCACTGTCACCAAGTATGCCCATTAAGCCATTGCTGCCACCGCCATAAACAATGCCGAAACTGTTCTCAGTTAATTTATGAGCAAGTTCTTTTGCGGTTTCTGAATAGATGTCTCTTTTTCCTGGGCTTGATCCAGCGAAAACGCAAACATTTTTTATTTTATGAGTTTCTGAAGGCATACTCATATTAGAAATAATGGAACAAGGTATAGGCCAGCGAGTGTGACAACAAGAATAGCGACCAAATTGATAACGATTCCAGCTCTCATCATTTGAGGCACCTTAATCAGTTCTGATCCAAACACGATGGCATTGGGCGGCGTTGCAACTGGCAACATAAATGCACAGCTTGCAGCAATTGCAATCGAAGCAGTGAGTAGAAGAGGGTCAAAGCCAAATTGAGTGGCTATGATTGCAACGATAGGGAGAAATGTCGCAGTGGTCGCCAAGTTAGATGTGAGTTCAGTAAGAAATATAATCAAAGTCGTAAACATTATGATCAGTAAGGCCATGCTTAAACCCAATGGCATAAGATTCCCTATCCAAGCAGCAAGACCTGTGCTTTGTGCAGCAGCAGCTAGTGACAAGCCACCTCCGAATAATAATAAAACACCCCATGGGACACCTTCTTGTGCATCTTTCCATTCAAGAAGATTTTGATCAGTGCTTTTGCTCGGTGTTAGAAATAATGCCAGTCCACAAAGCATTGCAATACCTGGATCAGATAAACCTTCTAGCCCAGGAATATCATTGATAATGTCTCTTGTGATCCAAAGCATTGCCGTAATTAGAAATATGATCAACACCCTCATCTCAGATGTTTTCATTTCACCGAGCCCAGATTTCATGTTCGTAATGATCTCTTGTGTCTGTATTGATGCTTGAAATGAAACAGGAAAAGACATCCTCGTAAGTGATAACCATGCAAGTGGAAGTAAAGTTAAACTAACAGGTACTCCTACCTTCATCCAATCAACAAATGATATTGAGACATTATATTGTTCTTCCATAAAACCATTTAATGCCATATTGGGTGCTGTACCAATCAGTGTTGCAATACCCCCGATATTCGCTGCATAGGCAATACCCAAAAGTAGTGCAACTTGAAAGTTAACTTTCTCAGTATCAGTTAAATTCGTCATTGACTCTTTCACAACTGAAATAATGGCAAGCCCTATTGGGAGAAGCATTACAGTCGTTGATGTATTCATAATCCACATACTTAGAACACATGAGCTCAGCATAAAGCCTGCTATGATTGATCTTCCTGCCGTTCCGGTCAGACCGAGTACATTGAGTGCGATTCTTTTATGAAGGTTACATTTTTGGATTGCGATCGATAGAAAGAACCCTCCCATGAAAAGATATATATTTTTATTTGCATAAGGCGCAGAGGTTTCTTCAATAGACGCAACACCTAGCAAGGGAAAGAAAATCAATGGTATTAAAGCAGTTATTGCAATATGCACCGCTTCTGTTGCCCACCAAATCCCCATCCATACAAAAATTGCTGCCGCCCTTTGAGCCTCAATTGGCAATCCCTCTGGATTTGGAATGATGAGAATCAGGATCGCTGCCATCAGCCCAACTAGAAAACCTGTTTTTGATTTTGAATTATCTTTCATTAAAATGTGTCCAGAGAAAACACATCATAGAATACTAGAACTCATATTTGAACTCAGAAAGAAATTCAATAAAACTATTCGTTGGGATTGAAAAGGGAACATTCTTCAGAAACATCAAGCTGATGTTGAAATCTAATTTATTGCTCAATTGAATAATTTCTGAATTTTCAGACTTGCAAGCTTTCGCTGTGTATTCGTCTAAGATCGCGTATCCAATACCATTATTTACTAAAGAAGCTGCCATCTGAAAATTATCAGATGTAATGCTGGACTCAATATTTATTTTCTCTTTCTCGATATATTTATCGAGCTTACGTCCTATGGGGCTATTGATACTCAGTTTGATAAACGGAAGTTTATTTATATTTGAATTGATTGGTTTAAGTACCACGAAATTTCCTTTTTTTAGGTTGATTATTCCAATTTCTTCATCTTCAATTTGGTCTTGTGCAATCGCAAGATCAAGCGATGTATCCTTAATGTTATTTCTTAAATAAGAATAGTGAAGTGTAGAGATCTCAAAATTAACATTAGGGTTAAGTGCTTTAAATTCTGCGATTGCATTTGGAAGAAAGTCTATACCCAGTGAAGGTGTACAAGAGACTCTCACACGGTCTACAGGAAATTCTGTTAGGCGCTCTGAAATTTGATTGATATCTGTCAAGACATCTTCCATCACGCTCGTGTGTTTAAAAAGAATATTTGCTTCAGGTGTTGGTACCAGCTTCATTTTGATTCTTTCAAAGAGACGAAAACCCAGTTGCTGTTCAGCATGTGCCAATACCTTACTCACAGAGGGTTGCGATACATTTAAAAGCTTCGCTGCTGCTGTGACTGAGCCTGTCTTATAGATACTATTGAATACCTCGATGTGTCTTGTTCTCATGGTTTAATTATAGATAATATTTATAATATAATATAACTAAAAGTTATAGTATCATAATAAATATGAATAAATTAGATTTAAGGGCATAGATTTGAGGCGTGATATAGTTTCTTAATTAGATCAATTTTAACTTACGAGGGGTAACACATATGTTTGTAAAAACATTTAGATTGCTGTCATTATCAGCATTCATCATATTTCCTATAACAACATTTGCTCAGGAGGATTCAGTTTCTTCAGATGACATTGAAGAGATCACAGTCACTGGCTCTCAAATTAAAGGAGCAAAGATAACAGGCGCATTGCCTGTCTCTGTTCTTGATTTTGAGGACGTGGAGGCTTTGGGTGTCGACGGTGGTGATGAGTTACTTGAGAATGTTGTAGAGAATGGAATGAACTTCTTCAATGAAGCTGAGAATGCTTCTGGTGGTGTCAATTCATCGCGTGGTGATGTTGGAGCCTACAACCTAAGGAATATGGGTGTAGGTAATACACTCACTCTTCTCAATGGAAGAAGAATGGTGAATTCACCTGGATATCAAACTGAACTTTTAGGTGGTGACTATGTACCAACGGTATCAACCAATTCAAATTTGGTTCCTGTTTGGGGTCTTGATCGACTAGAAATTCTCAGAGATGGTGCATCTGCAATTTATGGTGCTGATGCGGTATCAGGTGTTGTAAATAATGTTCTTCAAACAGACTATGAAGGCTTCCAGTTTAGGACCAAGGTAGGTTGGTACGAGCATTTTGATGCCGAAGATGTGACCTTCACCGCTAAATGGGGCACAAACTTTAATAATGACAGAGGGAATGTCAGTGTTTTTGTTGATCATTATGATCGGGACAGTATTAATTCTTCTGAAGATCCAAGATGGGGCAATTCAGATCATAGAATGTGGACGACTTGTGATCTTCCTGATGGAGTATCCGCTGATGGAAGATGTCTAGAAGATGGTAACCCTTGGGCAGGCAGCACTTCATTTAGAAATAACAGTACCAATAATTTGTATGGCCAATTTGACATGGTTACATCAAGTGAGCATGGAAGCAGCAACGCACTGAATCACACTTTCACTGACAGCAATGGTGAGTTCGAAGTTTTCCCATTGGGAGATCCAAGATGTAGCAATCGAGCAAGTCAAGGTGGGCAAACTTGGGATACAGGCTATGGAACTTGTATTGCTCAAGATGGGAATGGAACTGAAAGATATAACCTATGGGGCAATACTGATGTAAGGTCTGACATGCAGAGAACCAATATCTTTGTTTATATAAACAATGAGCTTGCGAATGGCTTAGAATCATTCACTGAGATTGGTTTCTATTCTTCAGATTCATTTTTGATCAGGCATCCATCATATGCGTTTAGCTCTGTTAAGCATAGAGTAGGACCAGATAACTACTGGTTAAATCAAATGTCATTCACTGATGCAGATGGCAATACGCTCGATTTTAAAGGCTATGAGCTCTATATCGACAACTATCGATATGCTGAGAAAATGAGGCATGTCAATGTCGACAAAAGAACATACAGATTACTTCAAGGTTTTAGAGGTGAGGTTGACGATTGGGATTGGGAAGCAGCGTTGCTTTACTCAAAAGCAAAGTCCGATGATATAACAAGTAATCGGGTTTCAAACACACTTCTAAGAGAGGCGCTTTATGACTCAACTCCAGCTGCTTATAATCCTTTCAGCGCAGGTGTTGACAGCAACGTAGAGAGAATACTGGTTGATGTCTACAGAAAAGGCTCTAGCTCACTAGCCATGATGGATTTTAAAGTTTCGAATGGGAACTTTATGGATCTAGCAGCAGGACCGATGGGTCTTATGTTTGGTATTGAGGTCAGAAGAGAAGAAATGATTGATGATCGAGATCCAAGACTCGATGGAACAATTGTTTATGTCGATTATGAGAATGATACATACCCTGAAATTGGTGATGTTGTTAACTCTTCTCCAACTGGTGATGTGAGAGGAGAGAGAAATACACTTTCATTATTTACTGAAGCTCAGATTCCTCTTTCTGAAAGAGTGAATGCGCAGGTTGCACTCAGATATGAGAATATGTCCGATGTAGAAGATTCTTTAGTCAGTAAATTAGCAATTGGGTGGGAGATTTCAGATTCTGTATTATTCAGAGCTTCTGCTTCAACATCATTTAGAGCACCTAATATTGTTCAAATCAATGAGAAGATTGTTGTAAGGAGCGGCACACGCTATGACTGGGCCATGTATCGATTGGAGCAGTTGGCAGGTTTGGGCAATGATGACCTAGACTCTAGATCATCTCAGCAAAGACAAGCAACTGGTGCAGAGGGACTTGAGCCAGAAGAATCTGATAACTATTCAGTTGGTTTTGTGATCACTCCAGCAGATATCGATGGATTGACAATCACTGCAGATTATTGGTCGATTGATAAAGAAAATACCATTGGTTTGTTTGGAAGAGAAAACCACACAGTACAGGATATGCTTCTAAGGATTGCGAATGGGAATAATAACTGCGATACATTCGGTGGACATGGAGTCATTGATAGAAATGCTCCAGATGAAGATCAAATAGCTGCAGCAAATGCTGCGGGTCTTTGCCCATTCGGTAATGTTAACTATGTGGCCGATAATTACCTAAACTTAGCGGATAGAAAAATAGAGGGATTCGATGTTGGTGTTTATTACAACTTTGATACCGATGTTGGTGACTTCAGCATTCGTTACATTGGAAGCTTTATAGATACATTTGAACAAGAGCCAGGTGGTGTTTTTGCTGATATGGCTGCTAAAAAAGCAGCAGGCGAGATACCAGCGGATATCCCACTGGGAGGTTTTGGCGATCTATTGCTCATGGATGGTAACTACGACAATAAACACACACTTCGTGTTTCATATCGTAATGGACCGTTTGGAGCGAATCTGACTGCATTGAGAAAAGGTGAATTCTATCAAAACAGTCTAACTACATCCGATGGGACAAAATTTATGATTGATTCAATGACAACAATGGATTTGAGTTTCGATTATAGATTTGATCTTGCAGGATATGATTCTAGGGTTCGTTTAGCTATTAAGAATGTTGCGGACGAACGTGCACCACTGGCAGACCGATATTACGGTTACTTTGCTGATGCACACCAAGACTATGGTAGAAACTATTACTTAGATCTAAATGTTAAGTTCTAAGTCTTTAGCACAATAAAAAAAGGGAGCTTCTAGCTCCCTTTTTTTTAGATATTCTATAGACTGAACTGATTTAGAAATTAAACCAATTAATATGAAAGATATTTCTCCATTGCTCTTAGCCGCGTTTTTTTTATTCACGCATTCTTTGTATTCACAAACTTCTTACATCGATTATGAATCCCCATTTCATCCAACTATAAGCGATGATGCAATGGTTGTTTCACAAAATCATTTGTCTTCAGAGGTTGGTATTGAAATTATCAAGGAAGGAGGCAATGCAATAGATGCTGCAGTGGCTGTGGGGTTCTCACTTGCAGTGACTCTTCCTAGAGCTGGAAATCTTGGAGGAGGTGGTTTCATGTTGGTTTATTTAAAAGACCAGAATGAAATCATTGCGATTGATTATCGTGGCCAAGCACCAAGTAAATTAAAAACCAATGAAATCTTTGGTATAGAACTTCCTAATGAATATGGAGATGCAGATAGAGACATTGTCCGTTATGGCTATAAAGCTTCGACTATTCCAGGTACAGTCTCAGGATTACTCTTGGCCCATTCACAATTTGGAAAACTTCCGCTCAGCGAGGTCATGAAACCAGCTATCAATCAAGCCATAAATGGGATCAATGTAACTTTTGACTTAGAGCAGGCTATTGCAAGTGCGCCGCAATTATTATGGGATGATGAATCAAGGCGTATCTACTTCAATGAAGGAAGGCCCTTGAATCAAGGATCGGTCATGAGAAGGCCTGATCTTGCAAAAACAATGGATCTAATTTCTAAAAATGGCATCAGTGGATTTTATGGCGGTGAAGTTGCCAAGAAGATTGTGGAATCGATGTCCGATAATGGAGGAAGTATCACAATCAGTGATCTTAGAGAATACAAAGCTAGATTTTCACCACCTATTGGGGTGAATTATCGAGGTAAAAAAATCTTTACCCATGGACCACCTTCTGGAGGAGGCATAGTTTTACTTACATCACTTAAAGTTTTGGAATATTTTGATCTTGGTAAAATAGGAAATGATTCCGCTTTAACTTATCACTTATTGGCTGAAGCTCTTAGACGAGGGCACAATAATCGCTCACATCATGTGGGTGATCCATCATATTATAATGTCCCTTATGATGATCTAATGTCAGCAAAAAGAATCAAAGAATTTGCAAAAAGTATCAGCTTAAAGAAAGCATCTAGTTCGAAAGAAGTAAAACCATTGGAGATTATTCAAGAATCAAAAAATACAACCCATTATTCGATAATTGACGATGATGGTAATGCTGTATCTAATACTTATACATTAGGTTATTCGTTTGGTTCAGGTGTCACCATTCCTGGTACTGGGATATTGATGAACAACCAAATGAATAACTTTGCTTATCAATATGGCAACAAAAAAATTGAGGGCAGAGGAGCTAGCCCAGGGAATAAATATGAACCTGGAAAGAGACCGATGAGCACAATGGCTCCTACAATTGTATTTGATGAAAATGACAAGGTGCTTCTAATTACAGGATCTCCTGGTGGAAAATTAATACCTGCAGCAATCCTTAGGGTGATAACAGGTGTGATTGATTTTGGGCTAAATATTGGTGAGGCAACAATGTTGCCAAGAATTCATAAAGATTGGCCTTATAGAGGTATAGATTATGAGAGGAATATTTCATCAGATTCTTTAAATCTTTTAAAGAAAATTGGTCATAAAATAGAACCATCAAAAACAATGGGTAGCACACAAAGCATTCATATAAAGGAAGGAATAAATCATGGTTATGCTGATTTAAGAAGACCAAATGCAGGCGTTTCATATATGAATGATTAGTTTATTTTTAAGTTAGAATGAAACATATGAGTATAGAGATTATTTATTGGATAGTTTTGATTGGCGTTTTCGCAGGCCTTGCTTATATGGGCCGAAAAACAAATTTGAAACTATGGGTCAGAGTTGTTGCAGCGCTGGCTATTGGAGCTATTCTTGGCTTTATATTTGGAGAGGTTGCTGCTTCTTCAAAATGGATTGGCGATCTTTTTGTCCGATTTATAAAGATGTTGGTTGTGCCACTCATATTCACTTCGCTTGTTGCAGGTGTCGTTTCAATGGGTGACCCAAAACGACTGGGATCAATTGGAATAAAAACCATTGCTTTGTATTTATTAACCACTCTCTTTGCTATTAGTATCGGTTTGATATTGGGAACTTTGTTTTCTCCTGGAGCAGGTATTGATATAACAGGCGTGGATCCATACAGCGCTGTTCAATCCTCACAAAGTATCAGCGATCGATTATTCGGGATCGTTCCACTTAATCCAATCGGTTCGCTGGCTGATGGAGATGTTCTACCAATCATCTTCTTTTCAATACTTTTAGGTATTGGAATTATTCTGGGTGGAAGCAAAACGGAAAAGCTTGGAGAAGTTTTCTCTTCAGCAGCTGAAGCCATTTTACAGATTGCTCATCTGGTTATGCAGATGGCCCCATTCGGTGTTCTTGCATTGGTTGCTTGGGTCTCAGGCACAATGGGATTGGCTGCACTTCAGAATTTATTCGTTTTGACCATCATCCTATATGTTGGATGTATATTACATATGATTTTGGTTTATGGAGGACTTATTCGTTTCGGTGCGAGACTTCCGCTTAAAAACTTTTTCAAAGGAATATTAGATGCACAAGCAGTGGCCTATTCAACATCATCAAGTTCCGCAACTCTTCCGGTTACTCTCCAGTGTGTTGAAAATAATTTAGGGGTAAAGAAAACAGTCGCATCATCTGTTCTTCCTCTTGGCGCTACAATCAATATGGATGGAACGGCACTTTATCTAGGAGTTGTTGCACTGTTTTCAGCTCAGATTTTTGGGGTGCAGCTGGAGCTTTCTGATTATCTTCTCATTGCAATGACTGCAACATTGACCTCAATAGGTACAGCAGGCATTCCCTCTGCATCTTTGTTTCTTTTGGCAACCGTTTTATCTGTCATTGGAATAAGCGATGCTCAAACAGCATTGATAGTCGGATTTGTTCTGCCATTCGATCGAATACTTGATATGGCAAGAACTGTTGTAAATATTACCGGTGATGCAACTGTTTCCATTCTTGTCGCTAAATCAGAAGATGATATCGATGAAGACGTTTTTCGTAGTGAAAGCGTAATATAAAGATGATAATAATCACCCTATGAGACGCACAAAAATCATATCAACTTTTGGACCATCAATCGCAGATCCAAAGATATTACAGGATATTTGTGAATATGCAGACGTTATCAGGATCAATTTAGCCCATGGGACATGGGATGAGAGTGAGAAATATAATCATAAAAGAAATATTCAACTCATCCAGGACACAGCGAAGAAACTGAAAAAACCCGTAGCTATTCTGGTTGATCTAAAGGGAAATAAGATCAGAATTGGTGATTTTAAGAATCATATGATTGAGCTGGAACATGCTTCAGATATCAATGTCATATTTACTCAAGAGAAGAAGACTGATAATCATGAGATTTTTATTGATGCCGACTATTGCTTTCCCAAAATTGAGACTGGAGATAGAATTTTGCTTGATGACGGTTTAATCCAATTAACTGTTAAAAGTATCAATCAAAAGAATATGGCCCTTAAATGTCAGGTCGAGAAGGGTGGTTTACTTAGAAGTAATAAAGGATTTGAGGTTGAGAAAAAAATCATACATCGTTCAGGTCTTGGGGAAGAAGATAAAAAAGATATAAAAAGGTTGGCGGAATTAGGTATTGACTGGATTGCCCTATCTTTTGTCAATGAAGCTAGCGATGTAACACAAGCAAGAGAGGTTTTAACTCAAATTGGTAGCCGAATAAATTTAATTGCTAAGATTGAAAGGCTTGAGGCGCTAAAACAGCTCTTTTGGATTATCAAAGCAAGCGATGGAGTCATGGTTGCAAGAGGCGATTTAGCTCTAGAGTCTGGACCAGGCGAGCTGACAGGGCTTCAAAAAGATATCATTAAACAAACCGTTAAGGGAAAAAGGATTGCAATAACAGCTACTCAAATGATGGAGTCAATGATTGCAAATCCAACCCCTACAAGAGCAGAAATGACAGATGTTTCTAATGCAGTTTTAGATGGAACAGATGCCGTGATGCTTTCGGCAGAAACAGCAATTGGCAATTATCCTATAGAGACAGTAAAAGCGATGCATGAAGTTTGTATGGGTGCTGAAACATATCAAGAATCAATCACAAAGAACGAAGAGTATAAATTTTCTGAAATCAATAATATCGATGAAGCCATTGCTATTAGTTCAATGAGTATCGCTAGAAATATGGAAATAAAAGCCATTGTTGCTCTCACAGAGTCAGGCTCGACAGCATTGATGCTTTCCAGGTATCGAACCAATATACCAATTTATGCCTTCACTAGAAATGATGATACTCAAAGAAGAGTAAGTCTTTACAGGGGTGTCATTTCATATCAATATCCATTTTTAGTCGACAGCATGGCTGATGTAATAGAAGATGTAAGAAGTGAGCTTATTGACTCTTCCATACTTAAATCAGGTGATCTGATCGTTCTTACTTCTGGATCACCTCTGAGAGTAAGTGGAGGAACGAATTCTCTTCGCTTGATTAATATTTGAAAAAAATCCGAAAGACCTTTTACAAGGAAAATATAAGTAATACAATCTCAAACTCAAATAGAGCAGAATAGTGAAACAAAAAGTCGGAATCAGTGCAATTACAGCCTATGTCCCATCATATCGAGTTGGGCTGAAAGATTGGTGCAGTTGGACCAATAATTCTTGGGATAAGATCAGCAATATTATAGGTTCTGGTTTCAGGATGCTTGGCCCTGATGAAAGCATATACACCATGGCAGCAAATTCTGTTCTTGATTTAATCATTGAAAATAATATTGATCCCAACGAAATTGGTTTTTTAGCACTAGGTACTGAATCTAGCACGGATAACTCCGCTGGAACAATCATCATCAAAGGAATGGTTAATGAAGAGCTTAAAAATAGAGGTATGAATCCGATATCCAATCAATGTGAGGTTCCAGAGTTTAAGCAAGCCTGTTTGTCTGGGATCTATGCACTGAAAAATGCTGTTCGTTATGTTCATTCTGATGCACCTGAAAAGAAAGCCATTGTAGTTTGTTCAGATATTGCACTCTATCAGATGGGGTCTTCAGGGGAGCCTACACAAGGAGCTGGAGCAGTTGCCACACTCATTGAAACAAACCCAAAGATTGCTGTGGTTAAGACTGCGTTTTCAGGAAGCTCATCAGAATATCGGCAGATAGATTTTAGAAAGCCAATACAGTACCGAGCTCAAAATTTAAATGGGCACTCAGCATCAGACTTAGATCTTCCTGTATTTAATGGGAAATATTCTGCAAGTTGCTATATAGATGGAACAATTTCAGCGTTATCAAACATGAGTCAAAACAGGGGACAGAGTTTATCTAAATTATTGAAAGGGGCTACAGCTGTATTCATGCATCGTCCTTTTCATAAGATGCCATTGAATGCATTCTCAATTTCATATCTGTACGCATTGGCCAATGGTGATAAAGATGACAATCAAGAACTTCAAGATTTGATAAATGAAGTAGATCTGGAATCAGAAAAAATACAAAAAGAACTGAAAGAAAAACCTGATTTGAAGTCATTTCTTCAAACAGATATTAATAAAGACTTATTTCCACAAACCACTAGGGCTCTGAAGGCATTGAATAAAATAGACTCCTTTAAGGATAAAGTTTTGTCTAAGTTAAAGTTGGGCAATGAGCTAACAAAAGAGATGGGGAATATTTATTCTGGTTCTATCTTTGCTTGGTTGGCAGCAGGAATTGAGGACTCAATGAAAAATGGCAAGACATTGAATGGTAAGGATGCTTTATTGATTGGATATGGAAGTGGTGATGCTGCTGAAGTCATTCCAATTTCTTTCACACAAAACTGTTGTGAAAATGAAAAAAATATCAAATACTCTGCTGCTTTGAGTAATCCAGTTAATCTAGATCACAATCAATACATCAAATTGAGAACAAATAAGGTTCTAGAGGGAATTGAGAGCAAGAAATCAAAAGGTTTCATTGTCAGTAAAGTAGGCACAGAAGAATCTACCGATTTTCAAGACGCGGGCATTGAGTATTATAAATATTTCAGTTAGATCCTATCTCGCTAGGTATTCTCCATACCACTCTAAATATCGATCTAGCCTGTCTTTTATATAGCTTGGCTTACTTAATCCATGATGTTCATTTGGATAAATAATAAGCTGTGTTGGGATTTCTAAGTGTTTTAGAGCTTGGTACATTTGCTCCGATCCGATTAGAGGTACATTCCAGTCTTTTTCTCCAACTAAAAATAAAGTTGGTGTAACTATCTCATCAGCATTAAAGAATGGGTGTGAGACATTTAACCAGGTATCTAAGTTATCCCATGGTGTTCCAAGCTCGAGAACATATTCCCTGATATAGTGATCATGCCCAAAGCCACTTAAAATATTTGATATTCCAGCCCCTGAAGTCGCTGCATGGAAACGATTATCTTTTGCGATGACATAATTTGTGAGCATTCCTCCGTAGCTCCAACCACCAACTCCCAATTTATTTTCATCAATGTACCCAAGATCAAGTGCAAAATCTAAAGCAGCACTGATATCTTTTGAGTCCTCTATGCCCCAGTTGGCAAAAATAGACTTTTGGAATTCAAAACCTCTTCCTGAGCTTCCTCTAGGATTGGTTACCATCACAATATACCCGCTTGATGCAAAGAGCTGCCAATCAAAATCAAAATATCTCCCATACTGTGAAACTGGACCACCATGGATCCTTATTACTAAGGGATATTTCTTATTAGGATCAAAATCATGAGGTTTGATCATCATTCCATTTATAGTAAGCCCATCAAAACTTTGGAAGGAAATAAGCTCAGTTGAACCGATGAGCTTGTTTTTTATGAATTCTTTGTTAACAGAAGTGAGTGCATTAATTTGATTTTCTTTTAAATGGTATATCTCACTGGGTATATTCGAAGTAGAGGACTGAAAGATAACCTCATTGTTAATAGCAAAATAGCTTCTTGAATAACCACTAAGGTGCATATTTTCTGGGGTGACTTCTTCAGATGAATTATTTAGAAATGAGTATTTCATCAGCTGACTTTTCATATCATCTTCAAGGATGAAATAAATATTTTGACCATCTTTCGACCATTGGGGCAAACTTGTATTGCGGTCGAATTCTTTAGTAATGAAATCTATATCGCCTGTTTCTAGATCAATAATAGATACTTCTTGAAGAGCATACCAAAGCATTGAATGATCACCCCCATGTAAGTATGCAATTTTTTTTCCATCTGGACTCCACTCAGGTCTGGATGGATATGTGATAGAAAAATCTTCATCATTATTTGGAATAATTTTTATAGGATTTGTATCTCTTGTTAATTTTTTTATAAAAATATCCCAATTATTATGTCTGTCAAAATCTCCTTCTTTTGTCATATAAGCGACACTTTCTCCATTTGGAGAGATTGAGGGATAACTATGATCTCTTTGTCCGGAAGTTATCTGTTCTTCTATTCTAGATTTTGTATCAAATACATACAGATGGTCTCTTTTGTTACCAAGAAATCCATCATAATCTCTTTTGAATTGATAACGATCAATAACTAATGGAGAGGGTGTTTTAATCTTATCTTGATCTTCAGATTTCTTGCTACCGATAAAAGCAATAGTGCTCCCATCTTCTGAAATATCGAAGTCACTGATATTTCCATCGAAATTAGTCAATCTTCTCTTTATCCTATTTGACAAATTTAGAGACCAAACTTGAGTATTATTTTTCCCCGATGCTTTGTAACCAGATGAAAGGAAATAGATTGATTTTGAGTCACCTGAAAACTTCACCGATGAAAAATTAAGACCTCTGCCACCTTTAGATTGAAGCAATACCTCTTTTTTTCCATTTTTTAAATTGAGAAAGTAAAGCGTGCTATTAAAATTATCTTCTTTTTTGTCCGCCTTGCTAGTTATATATATGAGGCTACTAGCGTCATGAGAGACATCAGAAAGTGAGACACTTTTAATATCATAAATGTCATCAGTCTTGAATGAATCTTGAGCATATGTAGCCCAAGAAAATATTACCAAGACTGGTAGCAAAAAAATTTTATTTAATTTCATCACTATTGCTCCAAAAATATGTCCTAATAATCATACTAATCTTGTTTCAGTGTTTTTAACATGCAAAAGATAAATATTGGGAATAAGACTAGTAATGGTGGTGACATAAGTAAGATAACATCCATTGCTATTCGATTGCTGTTTATCAAAAACAAAGCTGCTGGGAGTATTGAGAGTACGAATGCCCACATCAGACGATTTTTACGGGCTGGTTCAGTTTCCTCATTTGTCACTTCTTGAACATGGGATGCAAGAATATATGAAACGGAATCATAAGATGTTGCAACAAATATAATGACAATTAGGGAGTATGCCAAAACGAACATCTCACCATATGGCAGTGTCATAAGGATTTTTGTGGAAGTTGCTTGGTGACCAATATCTGAAAGTGTTTGTGTGACGTTCATTTGCCCAGTTAACTCTAAGTTAATTGCATAATTTCCTAAAATAGAGAAAAAGAGGAAGCACCCAAGTGATCCAAAAACAAGCATTCCTAGTACCACTTCTTTTAATGTTCTTCCTTTCGAGACTCTAGCAACAAATAAACCAACTTGCGGACCAAGCGCTATCCACCATGCCCAATAAAAAATAGTCCAAGCTTCAGCAAATTCTGACTCTTCAACAATTCCAAGAGTATTCATTGCGACGAAGTTTTTTCCTAATTCTGTCATTGCTTGATAAGTTAAAGTAAATATTTCTGCAGCAGGACCCAGAGCCAAGACACCTAGCAGGAATAAAAGTGAAATGATTATATTGATATTGCTGATAACTCTGATCCCGCTATATATTCCTCGATATACACTGAATGCAAATAATCCAGTACATATGGCAAGCATGGACAAATCTAAATTAAGGTCATGATCAATATTTAGGAGTTCTGAGAACCCTGCACCAATAATTGGGACATATAATCCGATTGATCCTCCAGATGCACCAATGAGTACCAGTACAAAAATGAAATCAACGATACGTCCAAAAGTTGTTTTTTCAACAATATTTTCTTTTGATGTTCTCAATGCAGAACTCAACCGAAGTGAGCCGATATTATGTCTATAAAATGGAACAGCAACTGCAATTGCTGGAATGGTGTACAAAGCCCAGCCAGTAAAACCCCAATGAAAAACTCCATATGCTGATGCAAGGTGATAAGCCCTATCAGAGAAAGGTTCAATCCCAAATAAACTCTCGCCAGCATAATATGCCCATTCGACAATTGACCAATATAAAATGCCTCCTCCAATTCCAGAGCAGAAAAGCATGCATGCCCAGCTGAACATAGAGTAATCAGGGTTGATGCTCTCACCACCCAATCGATGATTGCCAAATTTTGAGAAAGCAATAAACAGAACAAAAAGTAGCATGCATGCACCGAATATCATATAAGTCGAACCAAAGATATCTACAGTCAACAAATAAGTGCTTCTAATAAAATCAGCTGATTGTGTTGGATAAAGTGCAATGGGTGTTGCGATTAGTGCAATGGCCCCCATTACCGAGAGAGTAGTGATCTTATCTGTGCTGCTATTTTGCCTCATCTATCGCCAATTCAGACTCCGCATAGTTTTTAGCCATTTCACCAACTAAGAAGAATTCAAAGGTTGTTAGGACAACAAAAATTATAAAAAATACAGCCAATGTAATGATTACTTCTCTCATTTATTACTCGCCTAAAAATTGTTAAACACGGTGCCTTTCTGTGAAGACATAAGAAGTGTATCATATAGGATTCTTGCCTCAATTTTTATTAGATAAATGAGTAAACCAAAAGAGATAGATAGAAATATAGGAAAAATTCCTCAAAAAGAAAAAGGGTCACTGACTCCAGTCATGACCTCAACTATTGAGGAGACTAGAAGGCATCAGATTGAAAGATTGGCTGCTGCTTTTAGATTATTTGCACATTATGGTTTTGACGAGGGACTAGCTGGGCACATTACTCTCAGGGATCCTGAGTTTAAGGACCACTTCTGGGTCAATCCACTCGGACTGAATTTTGCACACATCAGAGTTTCTGACCTCCTATTGGTAAAGGAAGATGGAGAAATTATTCAAGGCAGCAGACCGATTAATCCAGCAGCTTTCTTTATTCACTCTGCAATCCATAAAGCAAGACCCGATGTCAATTCAGCAGCGCATGCTCACTCCATATATGGAAGAACATTCTCAACATTGGGTAAGATGCTAGATCCCATTACTCAGGATGCAGCAATGTTTTTTGAAGAGCAGTCGCTTTATTCTGATTATGGCGGTGTTGCATTTGATAAAGGCGAGGGTGAAGAAATAGCTAAAGCACTTGGAGAAAAAAGAACTGCAATACTTCAAAATCATGGTTTATTGACGACAGGCCAAACTGTCGATGTCGCTGCATGGTTATTTATATCAATGGACAAATGTTGCCAAAGTCAGTTGCTGGCTGAAGCAGCTGGCAAACCAATTATTATTGATGATGAGATGGCAGAGCATGCTAAAAAACAAGCGGGTACAGATTTAATTCTTTGGGCAAGCTTTCAGCCTCTTTATGATCTTATTTATGAACTATCACCAGAATTTTTGGATTAGAAGATGCAACACACATTAGAGAAGCAAAAAATTCAGTCAAGACGCCAAATCTATCCAAGTCTATCCATGAGAATAGATCGCCTTGATCGAATGCTTGATATGATGCTTGAATATCAAACACAAATACCAGAAGCATTATCAGAAGATTTTGGTCACCGACCTGAAATGCTGACGAAATTTGCTGAACTAGCAGCCACATTCGATTCAATACACTTTATCAAAAAAAATCTAAAATCTTGGATGAAGCCAGAGAGAAGGAAGGCAACTCCTCCGTTTAACTTATTTGGCGCTAAGGCTTACATCCAATATCAGCCCGTAGGTGTTGTAGGGATCATAAGTCCATGGAATTATCCATTTAATTTGACTTTTGGCCCACTTGCAGTGGTTCTTGCTGCTGGTAATAGAGCAATGATAAAACCATCCGAATATACCCCAAGATCATCCAGCTTAATGAAATCCATGATTAATAAATATTTCGATGCTGATGAAGTTGAGGTATTCCCTGGAGATGCTTCTGTAGGACAAGAATTTAGCTCGCTGCATTTTGATCACCTGCTATTCACTGGTTCAACCTCGGTTGCAAAAAAAGTCATGGAAGCAGCATCAAAAAATTTAGTCCCTGTAACACTAGAACTGGGTGGGAAATCACCTGCAATCATTGGTGAAAGTGCGGACTTAAAGAAAGCATCGGATAGAATCTGGAATGGAAAATTGATGAATGCAGGACAAACTTGTATTGCGCCTGACTATGTCTATGTTAAAGAGGATGATCTTGGAGATTGGATGAAGGCAACTAACAATTCTATCTCATCAATGTACCCCACAATATTTGATAATGATGATTACACGTCAGTGGTTAATGAAGGACATTACGCAAGACTTGATGGCTATATTGAGGATGCAAAAAATAAGGGTGCTGATGTCATAGAAATCAATCCAGCAAACGAATCAGAAAAATCCCACAATAAAATGATGCCCACCATTGTTCTTAATGCAACCGATGACATGCTGGTGATGCAGGAGGAAATATTTGGTCCGATTATGCCAGTGAAAACTTACAATCAAATTGATGAAGTTGTTGATTACATCAATTTACATGAAAGACCACTTGGGCTTTATTATTTTGGAAATAAAAAGAGCGAAGAAGAATTTGTTATGTCTAATACTGTTTCTGGCGGTGCCGCACTCAATGATGTTATTTTTCAATTTATACAGGATGATCTTCCTTTTGGAGGCATTGGTCCAAGTGGAATGGGAAATTACCATGGAATAGAGGGTTTCAAGACTTTTTCGCATGCCAGAGGGGTTTATAAACAAACATCATTTGAGACTGTTTTGAAGCTGATGCGACCACCATTTAGTAAGTTAGTCGATATTGTTGTATCGACTAAAATAAAAAAATAGTTTCAGAATGAATACAGTTATAGAAAGCATACTTAGTAGAAATTCTTCGCCTAAATTGGAGCAACCAGCTCCGTCTAAAGAGGAGATGAAAGTAATTTATCAGGCTGCGCTTAGAGCGCCTGATCATGGTTGGCTTAGACCAACAAGATTTATCGAGGTCAGAGAAGATTCACAAAAGCTACTTTCAGAGATTTTTACAAAATTTGCAATTGACAATATCAGTGAACTCTCAGATGCAAAGATACAAAAATATAAAAATGCTGTTTTTAGAGCACCAATGATCATTATTTTGGTGACATCAATTAAGGATCATCCAAGGATACCAGCAATCGAACAAAAGCTATCAACTGCAGCCTCAGCACAGAATATTCTCTTATCCTTACATTCTCTAGGTTATGGAGCCATTTGGAGAACAGGGATATTTGCAAATAACGATGTTATTGGTCCTTATCTAGGCCTTGAAGATAATGAAACAGTTATTGGCTATCTTTATGTAGGGACTGCTAAAGACGCATTAAAAAAAATACCAAAGCTTAATATTGAAGACTTTGTTTCTGAGATAAATCGATAAGGTTAATTTATTGAATTATTGAGAGTTTCAAAGAGATAAGTCTCATTTGCTCTTTGGATGAGGTAGGCATGAATATCCTTAGCGTCCTGTTCACTCAAGCGACTCGCAAATCCAACCATTCCTTTTTCTGTATATAGACCACCGAGTGTGATCGCATTGAACTTCTCATGAGTGTCCTCTGACATATACCGAAGATCTGCCAAAACACCACCTCCAACTGCCCCAGCTCCATGACACATATGACACTCCCAATGATAAAGATCCTCTCCTCTCGCAATGCTGGCTTGATCTTCTATTGGTGAAGGCGGTTTTGGCATCTCAATATTCCTTGGTCTCTCTGGCAGTTTTAGATCGCCATCAAGTGCAAATGTAACGATCCGTCCATTGATTGGACCTCCAGAATTTTTAGGTGGAAGCCCAGCCTGAAGTGCAAAAACCCCTCCATAACCTACAACAACTGTGACGTATTGCCTTCCATCAATGCTATATGTGATGGGCGCAGCAACAATTCCATTTTTTAAATCCTTGCTCCATTTTTTTTCACCGGTTCTTGCATCATAGGCAACTAGTTCTCCATCAGATGTGCCCTGAAAGACAAGATTGCCATCGGTTGATAAGGTTCCTCCATTCCATGGAAGTGTTAAATATTGATTCCAAACCTCTTTTTGCTGAACAGGGTCCCATGCACTCAGTCTGCCTCTAACACTTCTCGCTAATAACATCAACTGAAGAAGGTTTTTCGGAGGCGCCATGACTGTTAAATCACCTGCAGTATTCCATCCCTTCTCATCGTATTCATACTCCTCATCTCTCTTCATGGGCATATAAAGTTCTTGAGCAGGAATATAGACCAGACCTGTTTTGGGATTGTAAGACATTGGCATCCAATTGTGTCCACCAAGAGCACCAGGAAAAATGAGTTTTTCTGCTTCATCATAATTGCCGAGTTCAGTCTTAACAGGTCTTCCAGTTTCGAGATCAATATGGCTTGCCCATGTTGCTTGGACGTATTTTTCCGCTGACAAAAGTTCACCATTGGTACGATCAATGACATAAAAGAAGCCATTCTTTGGAGCTTGCATCAGAACCTTTCTTGATTCTCCCTTGATTGTTAAATCTGCAAGTATGATGTGTTGTGTTGCCGTATAGTCCCAATTATCCCCAGGAGTTGTCTGATAATGCCAAACGTACTCTCCTGTTTCTGGTTTTAGTGCAACTATGGATGATACAAAAAGATTGTCTCCACCACCCGGGCTTCTGATCTTGTAGTTCCATGGTGATGCATTTCCAGTTCCAATATAAAGAAGATCTAAGTCTGGGTCATATGCCATCGAATCCCAAACAGTCCCTCCACCACCAAATTCCCACCATTTGGCTCCTATCCATGTTTCTGAAGCCATTTCCATCGCAGGATTCTCGAACCCATCATCTGGATTTCCAGGAACCGTATAGAATCGCCATGCCATGTCACCGCTATTTGTATCATAAGCACTCACATAGCCTCTAACCCCAAAGTCTGCACCTCCATTACCAATGATGACCTTATCTTTAATAACCCTTGGCGCACCTGTGATGCTATAGGGTTTGCTGTCATCTACTGTCATTGTTTCCCATAACGGTGAACCTGTTTTGGCATCAAGAGCGATAAGCCTTCCGTCTAGGGTTCCGAAAAATATTTTACCTTCCCAAATTGCCACACCACGGTTGACCACATCGCAACAAACGAAATAAGCTTTTTCTTTTGGCACTCTGGGGTCGTATTTCCAAAGCAATTCGCCTGATAGGGCACTATGTGCATAAACAACGCTCCATGCCCCAGTAGTGAACATCACTCCATCAGAAACGATTGGTGTTGCCTCATGACCTCGATTGCTATCAAGATCAGCAAACCATTGAATACCAAGGAGATCTATATTTTCACTCGTGATTTGATTGAGTTCACTAAATCGTTGTTCGTCATAAGTTCTGCCATGAGACAGCCACTCTTGACTATCATTTTTGGATTCAATGATCGAATCCTCGTTCACATTGAAATTTTCTCCGTGAGCGTTTGATATAAATAAAACGCAGAGACTTAGGGATAGTTTTTTGGAGAAAAAGTCCATGAAAATATTCTACAACAAAAATATTCTATTTTTTTATGCTTAAGAATCCGTTCGAGGCTGTTTGACTTTTGGTTCAATTTATATTCATCTATCTAATCTAGAAAATAAAGGGGGGGGTCATGATCCTAAATTTCAAGTATTCATCATTGGTTATTGCATTTATAGGCATCTTTTTTGCAGTATCCGATGCTCGATCACAAATCAATGAGAAAGATCTAATCAATTACGCATATGAATCAACTTATAAGCCAGAAGAGAGTGGTAAGGTCCTCATAACAAATGCGAATATTTTAACTGGTCAGGGTGATTCGATATCAGATGCTTCTATCTTGATTGATCAGAATAAGATCGTTGCTGTTGGTAAAGACTTAGATTCATCGGATGCAACCGTGATTGATGCCAAGGGTAAATGGGTAACACCTGGGATTATTGATATTCATTCCCATATGGGTGTATATCCTGCACCAAGTTTGAGATCTAACTCTGATGGAAATGAGGCAACTAGCCCAACCACGCCTCATGTCTGGGCAGAACATTCAGTTTGGACTCAAGACCCTCAATATACTCTAGCTTTAAAAGGTGGCATCACCTCTTTTCATGTTTTAGTTGGTTCTGCAAATTTAATTGGTGGCAGAGGAGTCACACTCAAAAATGTTCGGAGCAGAACTGTTCAAGGTATGAAATTTCCAAATGCTCCTTATTCATTAAAGATGGCATGTGGTGAAAACCCCAAAAGAGTTTATGGAGGCAGAAATTCAGAACCTTCAACAAGAATGGGTAATGTTGCCGGCTATAGAGATGCATGGATTGATGCAGAAGAGTATCTGAGAAGCTTAAAAGAATATGCTGAAACACCCGATGAAGACAAAGAACCATCTGATAGGCCATCTCGTGATTTAGGACTTGAGACAATGATAGGAGTTTTGAGCGGAGATATTTTGGTCCAAATGCATTGTTATCGAGGTGAGGAAATGGTTGTTATGTTGGATGTTGCCAAGGAGTTTGATTATAAGATCACAACTTTCCATCATGCGATTGAGGCCTATAAAGTTGCTGATATATTGGCACAAAATTCTGTTTGTGCTGCTATGTGGGCAGACTGGTGGGGCTTTAAAAATGAGGCTTTTGATATGGTGTGGGAAAATACAGCCATTGTAGATCAAGCTGAAGATAAGACTGGATGTGCGATCGTCCATTCCGATTCTGCGGTTGATATTCAACGTATGAATCAGCAAGCTGCAAAAGCTTTGGCAGCTGGACAAAAAGCAGGTCTTGACATCAATAAGGAGAGAGCGATCCAATGGATCACATTAAATCCAGCCATTGCATTAGGAATTGGTGATCAGGTTGGCTCGATTGAGCCTGGAAAAATGGCAGACATAGTTATTTGGTCTCATGATCCATTCAGTGTTTATTCTAGGGCAGAAAAAGTCTTTATTGATGGACTTTTGAAATTTGATATAGATGATCCTGCATCATTCGAAAGAACTGATTTTGATCTTGGGATCATAGATCCTGAAGGAGATCGATTATGAGTCTTCTGAGATCTATTATTCTCATCTTTTTCACACTACTCTCCTTTTCAATATTTGCAAAGTCACAAGATATTCTGATTAAGAATGCAACTGTGGTTACATCGACTGAAATTGGAGTGCTTGATGAGACGGATGTTCTGATTCAAAACGGAAAAATATCTCTAATTGGTGAAAATATCAATAATGATGAAGCCATGATAATTGAAGCAAATGGACGAGTCCTCACCCCTGGTCTCATTGCACCTGTGACGAATCTAGGTTTGATTGAAATTGAATTAGAGGCTGAAACAAGGGATGATCGAACTGATCAATTTTCAGCTGGTTTCAGTATTTCATCTGCATTTAATCCAAGCTCCACATTGATTCCTTACAATAGAGCATCAGGTATAACATCCGGAATTGTATTTCCATCGTCAGGAAGGGGGGACATATTCTCCGGTTTAGGATCGGCTTTTAAAACACATGGTGAAATTGATACAGAGTCGATTGCAACTGATATTGCAATGGTTATGCAAATGGGTGGTAACCGAGATTCTAGGGCATCAAATTTTCTAGAGTTAGAAGATGCATTCATAAAAGCAAAGGAGTTTAAAAAATCTCGAGGCATGATCCAGAGAGGAGGTTTTTTCGATACAGGAGAATACTCAAAGAGAGATCTAGAAGCTCTCTTGGGACTTATGGAAGAAGGCAAACCTCTGATTGTTAAAACAAATCGAGCAAGTGATATGTTGAGAATGATTGAATTCTCTGAAAAGCATGAACTAGATATCATATTTCATGGTGCCAAGGAAGCTTGGAGAATTACGGATCAACTGGCTGAAGCAAATATACCAGTGATAATTGATCCAATTGACAACATACCAAGTTCATTTGATTCAATTGGCGCAAGGATTGATGCAGCATCTATTTTAACAGAATCAGGCGTCACTGTTTTGATTGGTATTGCTGATGCTCATAATTCTTTTTTGAGTCGGCAAGGCGCTGGCAATGCTGTCGCCAATGGAATGGATCATTATGAAGCGATAAAAGCACTTACTATTAATATTGCTGATGCATTCGGACTGGCAGATTCAATTGGCAGTATCGAAATCGGCAAGAATGCCGATCTAGTTCTTTGGGATGGTGATCCACTCGAGGTCATGACCTTTGCTGACATGGTGATTATAGATGGAAATATTACTAGCGGAATGACTCGCTCAAAAAG
>DMGO01000083.1:0-3809 GCA_003449795.1 Gammaproteobacteria bacterium
TAACATCAACTTTTATGCAAGCTGTAGTTTTACAGGTTATTAATATTTCGACTCAAACATTATTGAGAATCTGTTTTTTGATTTTTGGAATGGTTTTGATATCAATAAGTGTTGTAGATTCATTAACAGAATTCTTCTTAGCATATGCAGGAATGGGTATAGCCTTCAGTATGATCACACCAAGCCTTAATGCAGCAGCAACCTTGAGTGTTGAGCCTTCTGAGCAAGGAGAAGTTGCGGGATTCTTAGCTGGAGCGCCTGTTGTTGGAATGATATTCGGACCTACGATTGGAACATTGTTATACAATCTTGATCCAACCTTTCCATTTTATTATGGGGGATTAGGAGCAATTATTTTGGGGGTATATTTTCAGTTTGTTAGAGTGAGTGAAGATCACTAGTTAGGTTTTCTTTGATTCAGAAAATCCGTCTGAAGCTTGCTCATTTTTTTCATCTCGACGCCATATCTGCCTTGGACCGTAACCATCCTTTCTTAAAAAATGCTCGGTGTAAACAATTCTATCCGGATCTAGACGCATCAATTGATACTGAGGAGGATTATTAAATCCTGTATTTATTTCTGCGGCTGAAGCCTGCCATCTAAAAATAGTCATGCCATATTCCCATTCAGCAGTTCCTGGCTCAAGTATCTCGGCTTTACCAAATAATTGTGCTCCTTGAGCAGTCACCCAGCCTGCCATTGGATTTGCTACTGCAAACGACACTCTAGGATCACGTTGCATTGCCTTGAGTTTAGGGCTTCCAGGTTGAGGCAAGACATAAATTGTAAATTTGTCAGCGTAAAATTCCAATGGGCTGACAATAGGTCCGTTGAGTCCCAAGGTCCCAAGCATGCCAAGATTGGTCAATGTCAAAGCACGTTGAATTCTATGCTCCAGCATCTCTCTGGGCAGTTTCTTTGTTGTCCAAGGTATCTCTTCTAACCACGGGTGTGCATTACTCATTTTATCCCCCATTTAATATGGCGCGCCCGGAGGGATTCGAACCCCCGACCGCCTGGTTCGAAGCCAGGTACTCTATCCAGCTGAGCTACAGGCGCGTGGTCGTTATTATAACTCACAAATGAATGGATTAGCTTTTTTCAAAGTATTCCATTCATCTATTGCTTCAGCGATTGAAATCAAATTAAATCTAAAGCGATCATTGGGCTTGAGCTGACCCAGCAAATGACGATCTGCCTTGATCACTTGTAATATCCTTGGGTACCCTCCTAAGGTTTGAGCATCTGCTCCCAATATAATCGGCAATCCGTTTTCTGGGCACTGAACCATTCCTGGGTAGATAGGCTTACTGATCATTGATCCACCATCATCGATTTGCATTTTTTTGCCAGCAGTCCTTATGCCCATTCGATTAGACTCATTGCTAATAATGTAGTCATTTTCCCCTAACTCATTTGCTCTCATATTCAATAGATTGAATTCAGGCCCTGCCACCACTCTGATTATCGATGTGTTGAATGTTCCTTTCACTTGAAAAGATGGAGTACTCACATATTCTTCAACTGCTGTCTTTTTGAAATCAATCATCTGATCTTTTTGAATAACCTCTCCATTAAGACCGCCAAGCTTTGCTGGTAAATAGGTTGAAACACTGCCCAAAAATTCTTTTGCTTTGATATCCTCTGAGAATCCGACATAAAACCTTAAATTTTCTTCAGCATGGCTCATTGAAAAAATATTTCCTTTTTTGAGATCAAGAAGTTCATCTTGAGTAACCAAAGAGTCATCTATTTTTAACTCACTCACCCTTGCGCCTGTAACGCAAATCTGCATATCTTTCAGAAACTTTATGGTTGGACCAGTCATGGTGCATTCAAATACAGGAGAGTTGATTGATTTTCCCAATATTGCATTGGCCTTTGCTGCAGAAAGATAATCGAATGCGCCTGATTGTGGAATGCCAATATGTCTCTTCCCCAATCTTCCAAGATCTTGGACAGTGGTCTGTAAGCCTGTGCTTAGAATCTGGATTGCCATTCTATTTTTTATTTTTCATCGTTTTGTATTCTTCTTTAGAAATTGGACTAAATGAAACTTTGGTTCCAGGAATCAGTTTCATCGACTGATTTTCACTAGGATCAAACAAGTTTAAAGGGGTGGCTCCTATAATCGGCCAACCTCCTGGTCCGCCCAATGAATATACACCCGTTCTGTCATTGGCAATGGCAACAGAACCAATGGGTGTATTCAATCTAGGCTTGCTGAGTCTTGGTACAAAGAGTCTTTTATCGACATCACCCAAATATGCGAATCCTGGAGTGAAACCAATGGCTTTAACTTCATAATTAGTAGATGAATGAATTTCAATAATCTCTTCAATAGAGAGCTTCAATTGCTTTGATATATGATCAAGATCAATTCCAAAAGCGTTTTCATAACATATTGGAATCTCCAATTGATGATCAATTTTTCTCACAGAACTGAAATCAAATGTAGAGATCCCAATCTCGATTTTCTGGGTATCAATTGGAACCACTTTGGATCGAATAGAAATCATCTCTTCAGATGCAATCGCTTCTATATCATTTTGATTTTTCAACAAATGATCTGCGAGATGCCAATTTAATTCTGAATTCTTAATGCCCTTATCTTTATCGCCAATCACTATTTCAGCCATGTCCTCAGCAATGATTGTGATTTTTATATTGGAGTTAAATGTCATAACTCTTTATTTGACATTGATGCTTTTTCAACATCTCTTTAATTGCTACTGCAGTTTCTATAGATTCACAATGGTCGCTGTGGATACAGAGCGTATCTGCTTTTATCTCTATCTCTCTTGCATTCTCGGCTATTACTTTCTCTTTGCATGCAATTAAAACTGCTTGTTCAGCTCTTTCATCCAGAGATGATATGACAGCATCAGCAATGATTCTTTCCATTAAGGCTCCATTTGATTGATATCTGCGATCAACAAATGCCTCATTTATGACCTTAAATCCTGATCTCTGGGCGAGATCGCTGATTACAGAATATGGCTGACACATGAGAGCTGTATTTGGGCACACTGCTTGTATAGCAGATAAGCAGAGCTGACTTATTTTTTCATCAGAAAAGCAATCATTGTAAAGTTGACCATGAAATTTTACATGGGTTGGCTCAGCTTGATGGGTTTTTGCAATTTCAAAAAATAATGATATTTGATCAATGATCGACTCAATCAATGTTCCATCGCTGATCGATATTCTCTTACGTCCAAACCCTTTTTTATCGGGATAAGAGGGATGAGGGCCAAATAAAACATTGTGTCTAGTGCAATGCTCAATCATATTGCCAATTGACTCTTGATCGCCAGCATGGCCTCCACATGCAATGCTGGCAGATGTGATGTGATGAATGAGACTGATCTCATTATCTAATTCATCCTTAGAGGAGTATTCACCCAAATCTGCATTAAGATCCATTGTTTTAATATTGTTCATTGAATTGAGTTAAAAAAATTCATTTTTATAAGAGATTTCTAATTTTTTTTAAGATTTATCCAACTAATAATAACTCTCAAATAACTACATTTGCGCAAAATTATTTTTTTATTTCATTTTTTTAATTTTCTTAAAAAAAAACTTATAGGACATATTTTTTCATCTGATTTTTTTGGATAATTATAAATATCAGTTAGTTAGAAAATACTCTTAATACTGGATATTATTTTTTATAGGACATAAAAAAAATTCATAAAAAAAACTTTGATTTTTCTCGTAAATGTATTTGAAAAAAAATAAGTAAATCGTAATATTAACTCATCTCTTAAGACCGACCCGAAAGTAACTTAAGACGCGGAAGGGA
>DMGO01000014.1:0-2814 GCA_003449795.1 Gammaproteobacteria bacterium
AGCAGAAAAGGATTCAAAGATGAAACCATAAGATTCAGAGTGGATCCGAATAAGCAAAATCAGCGAGTCAGGATTATTTGTAATAAGAAAATATGAGCCAAATTATTATCCAAAATGGGAATCAATCTAAGACGGTTGAACAAAATAATTTCCCAATAAGAATTGGGACTGACCTAAATTCTGAAATCGTAATTTCAGGTTCTTTGGCTGAAGGGTTATCTGCAACGATTGATCGAATAGGCGAAAAATACCTTCTGCAAATCACCAGCCAATCCATTGATGCTTCCATGAATGGAAATAAATTAAAGGGAAGCCATTGGATTGAGAATGAAGATGAACTAATTATCAACAATGCAGTCATTCAATTTGATCATCAAGAGAATGATCTTTTGATTTCGGTTAGCGATATCAGTGGCGAACAACCAACCATTTTTGAGAAAAGACAATCCAAGGGAATATTTGAGAATCAAACCATCAGGTACATTGGTTTTTCTATCTCTTTGGTTGTGCTTTATTTCTCTTTTTACTTTTTCACAGCAAAGGCCGTAAAAATTGATGTTTTTGATGATTTAAATGGAGAATTAATCGCTCAAGATTCAGATATAAAAATTGATGGAGGGTTATTTCCGTCTTTCAAAATAGGCGGACGATATCTATTGAGAAGCGGTGAATATAAGATCAGTATTCAAAACGAAGGCTATGTTTCTATGAGCAATGAAACTTTGATCATCGATGAAAATGAGTCACAGGATCGAATGTTTGATTTAAGTAGGTTGCCTGGAAAGATTGTATTCACAACGAACCCAGGTGTTGACTTTGATCTCTATGTAGATGATTCAGAGGTTAGTAAAGCAACTCCAGAGACATTCGTTTCTGCTGGAAACCGAAAGATTGAGCTTCGATTTGATCGATATTTTCCCATTGAGAAGGAAATATTCGTGAATGGAAAGGGAGAAATTCAAGAGTATTCATTTGATCTCGATCCTTCATGGGCAGATGTTTCTATTAGCACAGAACCAGTTGATGTGGGTATCTTCAATGGCAATGAAAGATTGGGCAATACGCCTTCCACTATTCAGCTTATTCAAGGTAAAAATACACTTTCTTTGAGGAAGTCAGGATATAAAGATTATGAGATTCAATTAGATATTGTTGCACAGGATTCAGTCTCGCTCGAATCATTGATACTCTCCAGATTGGATGTGCCATTGGAAATCATAAGTGAACCAGAGGGTGCTTCGATCAACATCAATGATGAATATCGAGGTTTGACACCGATGGAAATCATGCTTGAACCGTTGGTTGAACATAAAATATTGATAAGTAAACCTGGCTACAAAGATATCAATAATCAACTTAGACTGGATACCATTGAAAGTTTGTCATCAAAAGGTAAAAACAGCGAGGTGCTTGATTATTTTCTTGAGGAAATTCTAGGACAAGTTTCTTTTGTTGGTACCGATGGTGCAAAGGTCTATCTTTCAGATGATCTAATCGGTGTGATTCCCTTTAATATCGAAATGATCAGCGAAGAACAGATATTGAAAGTAAAGAAGGATGGTCTGGTTACTCAAGAGATTAAGATGACCCCTAATCCAAACTACCCTCAAAAAATTGAAGTAAAACTACTCAACGAGGAACAAACGGTTCTAGCTGCAATTCCAAAGACTTTGAAGACCTCTCAATCACAAGAGATGAAATTAATCTTACCCGGTTCTTTTGTTATGGGCACACCTAGGCGTTCTCAAGGAAGGTTATCAAATGAGAATGAGAGATTGGTTGAGATCACCAAGCCATTCTATATTGGCACAAAGGAAGTGACGAATAATGAATTCAGAGCTTTCAAACCAAAGCATACTTCTGGTGCTGAAATGTTTAGGGAACTTTCAAACGGAATGCATCCCACTGTAATGGTGACTTGGTCGGATGCTGCAGCATATTGTAATTGGCTCAGTGAAAAGGAATCTTTGGTGCCTGCCTATGAAAAAATTGATGGTCAATATAAGCTCAAAGAACCAATAACGAATGGGTACAGATTGCCAACTGAAGCCGAGTGGGAATGGGTTTCTAGATATAACGGCGGAGCAGGTGAGCAAAGATACCCATGGGGCGACAGCATGCCTCCTATAGAAGAAAGTGGAAATTATGCAGATGAGTCTACAGAAAGTCTTTTGACAAATGTCCTCAAGGATTACTGGGACGGTTATCCTGTGACCGCACCGTCAGGAAGGTTCTACCCAAACAAAATAGGAATATACGATCTGGGAGGTAATGTCGCTGAGTGGGTTTCAGATTATTATGCAGTGCCAACGCGGCAACTCAGGTTGGTTGAAAAAGACCCTTCGGGCCCAGCTGATGGAACTGCGAGAGTAATTAAAGGATCAAGCTGGAGAGATTCATCGCTCACAAAACTTCGTTTTGCATACAGAGATTATGGCACTCAAGGAAGATTGGATGTTGGATTCAGAATCGCAAGGTATACTGATCTTGAGAATGGAAAAGATGAAAAAAACAATTAAATCATTACTACTCTTCATTATAGGGTCTTCGCTATTATTTGAGATGACACCGTCTTATGCACAAGAATTAGAGAGCGAGGCAAAATCACAAGAAGAAATTGATAGAGAGCTTGAAAAGGAATTGGCAAAAATTCAGGAGGCATATGAAGAAGAATCATTGGAGGAATTTGTGCCGTCGGAGCCATTATCTGCTGATGTTGCAGTGAGCTTTCCATCTGATATTTAGGAGTAACTCATGAATGGAAATAATTTATCGAAGGAATTTTTATATCAAGCGCTTGCATTGATTGTGTCA
>DMGO01000165.1:0-7555 GCA_003449795.1 Gammaproteobacteria bacterium
CTACCAATTTTGGTTAGGCCCCTTCTGGGGCTTTATTTTTGTGTATTGACATGGATGAAGTAAGAAAAAATTTAGAAGAGACTTTGCGTGAGCAAATTGAAAAAAAAGGTTATGAATTGATTGAAATTGAGCAACATAGTCTCAGAAAAGGTATTAAAATGGTGCTTTTCATAGATCATGAAAATGGTATCGGAATAGATGATTGCATTTCTGTTTCAAAGGCATCAGAAGTAGTCATTGATGAATTTATAGATCCTGAAAGTTATGAGTTAGAAGTTTCATCACCAGGCCTTGATAGAAAGCTCGTAAAAAAAGAGGATTTTGATCGGTTCATTGGTAAGACAATAAAGATAAAGCTTAAAGAAAAATTGAATGATCGTAAGAATTTTAAAGGATTGCTGACTGATCGAAGAGGGGATTTGGTAATCTTAGAAGATGATCAAGTATTTGAGATTCCAATGGACAGTATTGACATTTGTCGAATTGTTCCACAATTTAACTAAAGAGGTAAATTTAGATGATCACTGAAATCATTAAAGTAGTGGATACACTCTCTGAAGCTAAGGATGTTGAAAGAGAAGTGATCTTTGAGGCCATTGAGAATGCTTTGGAGTCCACTACTAAGAAAAAATATACAGAAAACATGGATATAAAAGTCATCATAGATCGTGAATCAGGTGATTATAAAACTTATCGCAGATGGATGGTTTTTGCAGATGATTCTAGGGAATTAGAAGATCCTGACTATGAACTTAGAATGCTTGATGCCGTTGATGTTGATAAAGATGCCAAGGAAGGTGAGTACGTTTATGAGGAAATTGAATCGGTAGACTTAGACAGCAGGATTGGTGCACAAATTGCAAAACAGGTTATCGTTCAAAAAGTAAGAGAGGCTGAAAAAAAGAAGGTCATTGATCTTTATCAAGATCGGATAGGCGAAGTTTTGGGCGGTGTAGTTAAGCGTGTTGATAGAAATGGTTTTTATGTTGATGTTGGAAATAATGCTGAGGCATTTCTACCGAGAAGAGAATCGATTGCTAAAGAGGCCATTCGCCCACAAGATCGAATCAAAGCTCTTCTAAAAGACATCAACGATGATTTAAAGGGGCCACCACTCATATTATCCAGAGTAAGTCCTGATTTCTTAATTGAGTTGTTCAAGATTGAAGTACCAGAGATTAACCAAAACCTAATTAATATTGTCGGCGCGTCGAGAGATCCTGGATCAAGAGCAAAAATTGCAGTTAGATCTGATGATAAACGTATCGATGCTGTGGGTGCTTGTGTTGGCATGAGAGGATCGAGGGTTCAATCCGTATCTAATGAGTTAAATGGAGAAAGAATCGATATAATCCTATGGTCTGAGAACAATGCTCAATTCGTTGTGAATGCTATGTCTCCAGCAAATGTTGTCTCAATTGTAGTAGATGAAGAAAATCAAAGCATGGATATTGCGGTTGAAGAAGCAAAATTGTCTCAAGCAATAGGTAAAGGTGGCCAAAATATCAGACTAGCAAGTGAATTGACCCAATGGAAACTCAATGTCTTAAGTGAGACTGAGGCATTAGAGAAAGATGATGAAGAATTACAAAAGATTACTGATTTATTTGTTGAATCACTCTCAGTTGGTGATGATGTAGCTATATTGCTTGCTCAAGAGGGCTTCACTACAATTGAGCAAGTTGCATATGTACCTGTTACGGAACTTCAGAAAATTGAAGGATTTGACGAAACTCTGGTCAATGAACTCAGAGAAAGGGCTCAAGATCAACTTCTCTTGGAGGCTATATCTACAGAGGAAAATCTCGAAGAACATGGACCATCTGATGACTTATTGGCACTTGGTACAGTGTCTGAAGAGATTGCATACTCCCTTGCAAGAGGTGGTATCAATACAAAAAATCTATTGGCAGAACAATCAATCGATGAATTACTTGAGATAGAGGGTATCGATGAAGAAATGGCTTCATCTATGATACTTGAAGCAAGAGAGGATTGGTTTAAAGAAGGAACTATAGAGAGCTAAACAATTAGGATTTTATCATGTCAACAACAACAGTATCTAAATTAGCAACTGCACTTAAAATCAAACCAGAGAAGTTAATATCTCAGCTCAATGATGCAGGCATCAGTGTTTCAACTGAAGCAGATACTATTACAAATGATCAAAAGTTGACTCTGCTTAATCATCTCAGAGGAAGTCATGGAACAAAGACAGAGATTCAGTCACCAAAGAAACTCACAGTAAATAGAAGATCACAGAGTGAGCTAAAACTCTCTGGAGGTTTTGGTACTTCAAGAACAGTGAATGTCGAAATCAGAAAAAAGGCGACTTATGTCAATAAGGATTCACTCCTAGAAGAAGCAAAAGCGGCTGAAGAAACTGAAAAAATTGAAAGAGAGGCTGAGGAGCAAAAAGCCAGAGAAGAAGCTTTAAAAGAGGAAGCTGTAAAGGCAGATGCATCAATTGATGAGACGTCAGGGTCAGAAATAACTCCAGATCCTCAGATCATTGGCGAACCATCAAAGGACCAGCCTAAGAAGAAATGGAAAAAAACTAAGCATGAAAAGCCATCAGATCCATTTGAAATAAAAGAACTTCATGTTAAGGGAAATGTAAAAAGAAGAAAGAAAAGACAAGTAAGACGCTCTGTCAATTTATCATCTCTGGATCAATCTCATACATTCGAAAAACCCACTCAACCGGTAGTCAAAACCATTGAAATCCCGACATCAATATCACCTCAAGAAATTGCTCAAAAACTTGCAATGAAAGTCAGTGAAGTGATTTCAGTAATGATCGGACAAGGCATAATGGCAACGGGCAATGATCATATTGACCAAGATACCGCCATATTAGTAGTTGAGGAATTGGGTCATAAAGCAATCCCAATGGATGAAAGATCAGTTGAGGATTCTGTATTTGATGAGCAAATAAATGAAAATGAATCCGTTAAAAGACCCCCAGTTGTTACCATCATGGGCCATGTTGATCATGGAAAAACATCACTGCTTGATTATATTCGAAAAACGAAGGTAACCGATGGAGAAGCGGGTGGTATCACACAACACATTGGTGCTTACACCATAGATGTAAAAGATCAAAAAATAACATTCCTTGATACACCAGGTCATGCTGCATTCTCTCAGATGCGTTCGAGAGGTGCGAATATTACAGACATTGTCATCTTAGTTGTTGCCGCAGACGATGGTGTCAAGCCACAGACTGAAGAGGCCATAGAGCATGCTAAAAGTGCTGGGGTGCCAATGATCGTAGCAATTAACAAAATAGACAAACCAGAAGCAAATACCGAAAAAGTTAAGAATGAATTGATGGGGTTGGAAATTATTCCTGAAGAATTGGGTGGAGATGTATTATTTGTAAATGTTTCCGCTCAAAGTGGGGAAGGCATAGAAGACTTACTTGAGTCCATACTGCTTCAAGCTGAATTACTTGACTTAAAGGCACCATCTGAGGGAAGGCCAATCGGGAGTGTTATTGAGTCAGGAGTTGAGAGCGGCAAAGGAGCGGTAGCAACAATTTTGATCAGTGAAGGCAAACTGAACAAAGGTGACTTGATAATTGTTGGTGAGGAATTTGGTCGAGCAAGAATTCTTATGAATGAAATCGGTGACCAGCTCTCTGAAGCTACGCCATCAATGCCCGTTAAGGTTTATGGGTTATCTGGAGCGCCCAATACTGGTGATGAGCTTAGACAAGTTGAATCTGAAAGACAGGCCAAAGAAATCAGCGATTCCAGAAAAGAAAACAGAAAGAAAAATACACTGAATGAGAAGCAAGCACAAAAAATGAAATCCTTTATGGAGTCATCTGATACAGATAAGAAAGTTGTCTCAGTTATGATCAAAGCGGACGTAAGAGGAAGTGCAGAAGCCATTAAGGATTCTTTATTAAAATTATCAAATGATGAAGTTGAGATTGATATCATTTCGAACTCTATTGGTGGAATCACAGAATCTGATTTGAACCTAGCAGAGGCATCTGATGCTTTTGTTATTGGCTTCAATGTTCGTGCTGATAATGCCGCAAGAAAGTTACTTAAGGATTCATCCGTAGAGGTCAAATACTACAGTATCATTTATGAAACCATTGAAGACATCAGTAATATGATATCCGGAATGTCGGCGCCAGTTATCAGAGAAGAAATTTGCGGTTTGGCTGAAGTCAGAGATATATTTGACTCACCATCATTGGGCAAAATAGCAGGATGCTTGGTCATTGATGGAACTGTCATACGATCAAATCCAATAAGGGTATTAAGAGATAATACCGTCATCTACGAAGGCGAATTAGAGTCACTTAGAAGGTTTAAAGACGATGTCAATGAAGTAAAATCTGGAACAGAGTGTGGTATTGGTGTGAAAAACTATAATGATGTAAAAACTGGTGATCAAATCGAATGCTATAGATCTGTGGAAGTAAAAAAATAAAATGGGAAATGATTTCTCTATTAATTCACGAGTTGAATCAAAAATCCATAGAATCATCAGTGAAACAATCATACATGACATAAAAGACCCGAGATTAAGAAACGTATCCATTAATGAAGTCAAACTATCAAGTGATTTAGGACATGCTAAGATATATTGTTCTTCATTAAATTCATCTCTCGGCACCTCTACTGAATTAATCAATCTTATTTCAAAGGCTTCAGGTATTTTTAAGAAAAATATTGGTAAAAGGGTTTCATTAAAAAAGATTCCACAACTCAAGTTCATATTTGATGAGCACGAACAATATGCGAATCAACTGACAGTCTTAATCGATAGTGCAATAGAGAATGACTCAAAAAAATAATATCGATGGAATCCTCTTACTGGATAAGCCATTGATGATGAGTTCAAATCAAGCAATTCAGAAAATTAAGAAAAAGTTCAATATTAAGAAACTTGGACATACTGGTACCCTGGACCCACTGGCAACTGGACTTTTACCAGTTTGCATGGGTAGAGCAACAAGAGTCTCTCAATTCCTAATAGATTCTAATAAAACATACCAGGCAAAAATAAAGCTTGGTGTCAAAACATCAACCGGAGACAAAGAGGGTGAAATCATTGAAGCCTCATCAGCAAGAATCTCACATGATTCTCTGAGCATTGACCAGTTATTACAATCATTTATCGGCAAACAAGAACAGATCCCTCCAATGTATTCAGCTTTGAAGCACAAAGGTGAACGTTTATACAAGTTGGCACTAAAAGGAGTGGATGTTCCAAGAAAAGCCAGATCAATCCAAATACACTCAATAAAACTTCTATCAATCAATAAAAACTGTCTTGAGTTTATTATTGAATGCAGTAAGGGAACTTATATTCGTACACTTGCTGAAGACATCGCGAATAAACTCGGAACAGTTGGTCATATCGATGAGTTACGAAGATTAGATATAAATTGTTTTGATAAACCACAGATGCATGCTTTTGATAAAATAATGGATTCAGCTACTATTCATAAGTATCTATTGCCCATAGATTCACCACTAAGGCATCTAATGAAGGTGGTTATCGGTAAATCAGAATCAAAGATGTTTATGAATGGCCTGTCGATTTCGGTTAATCAAACGTCAATTAAAGACTCTGACTACATAAGAATTTATGACGATGAAAAAAAATTTCTAGGTCTTGGCACCTACTCAGATGAATGCATAAGCCCAAAAATCGTATTCAATGAAATTATTTAGTTCATTAACTTGTTGTTGTAATGTTTAAACTATGTAGAATAGCGACTGAAATTATTAAATATTATTAAATATGACACTAGATACAGATAAAAAAAGAGAAGTGATTGATAGGTATAAAACTTCAGAAATGGACACTGGTTCTCCCAATGTCCAAGTCGCACTTTTGACTCAAAAAATTGAATCATTAACTAATCATTTTAAGACTCATAAGAAAGACAATCATTCTCGTAGAGGCCTATTGATGATGGTAAACAAACGAAGGAAGCTTCTTGATTACCTTAAATCAAAGGACTTTTCATTGTATAAACAATTAATATCTGATCTTGGATTGAGAAAGTAAGTCATATCAATGGTCGATTGACCATAAAAAGGAAGGAAAGTCAGTGAATCAAATATCTAGCGAGATCATAGTCAATGATCAAAAAATCACCCTCGAAACAGGAAAAGTAGCAAGACAGGCAAACGGAGCAGTGATGGCATCATGCGATGGCACTACTGTCCTGGCAACTGTTGCAGCAAAAAGAGAAGCAGCAGAAAATCAAAGCTTCTTTCCACTGTCGGTAAATTATCAAGAAAAAACATACGCAGCTGGGAAAATTCCAGGTGGATTCTTTAAAAGAGAAGGCAGGCCATCGGAAAAGGAAACGCTCATCTCAAGATTAATTGATAGGCCTCTAAGGCCATCATTCAGAGATGATTTCTTGAATGAGGTTCAAGTTGTTATAACTGTTATGAGTCTTAATCCTGAGGTGCAAACTGACGTAATCTCCATGATTGCTGCATCAGCAGCATTATCTATTTCAGACATACCATTCAATGGTCCTATTGCTGGCGTAAGAGTTGGATATATAGACAACAAGTCAGTCATAAATCCGACCGTATCAGAAATGGAGAATTCTGCACTTGACTTAGTTGTTGCAGGATCAACAGATGCCATTCTTATGGTTGAATCTGAAGCAAAAGAGCTTTCTGAAGAAGTCATGCTTGATTGCGTAATGAATGGACACAATGAGATAAAGAAAATTATCGATGGCATTAATGATCTGGTTAAGAAAGCAGGCAAAGAAAAATGGATTCTTGATGAAATTGAAAAAGATGAAACATTAAAAAATAAAGTCAAAGAGATTGCTGGTACTGATATTGAAAGCGCATACTCGATTGTTGAAAAGTCTGAAAGATCTAATCGTCTTGCAGATATCAAGAAAAACACAATTGAACGAATTGCTGAGACAGATGAAGAAATCTCTAAAGATGATATTGCATCTGAAATCAAAAAAATCGAGAAAGAGACTGTTCGATCAAAAATACTCAATGGCGAACCAAGAATTGATGGACGAGATACTAAAACAGTCAGAGATATCAATGTTGATATCAATGTTCTTGAGAGAACACATGGATCTGCTTTATTTACTCGAGGTGAAACGCAGTCTATTGTAGTAACAACATTGGGTTCAGAAAGATCATCTCAAATCATCGATGCACTTGAAGGTGAATACAAAGATAAGTTTATGCTTCACTACAATTTCCCACCATACTCTGTCGGTGAAGTTGGATTCATGGGTTCACCGAAAAGAAGAGAGATAGGTCACGGCAAATTAGCCAGAAGGGCCTTAGAAGCTGTATTACCAAATATGGATGAATATCCATATACGATCAGAATTGTCTCTGAAATAACTGAATCCAATGGTTCTAGCTCTATGGCCACAGTTTGTGGTTCAAGCCTCTCATTGATGCATGCCGGTGTTCCAATCAAGTCACACGTTGCAGGCATTGCAATGGGACTGGTCATGGAAGGTGATAATTATAAAGTCTTGACTGATATTCTGGGCGATGAAGATCATCTTGGTGATATG
>DMGO01000165.1:7882-12079 GCA_003449795.1 Gammaproteobacteria bacterium
ATGGACTTTAAAGTTGCAGGTACTGACAATGGAATCACTGCACTTCAAATGGACATAAAGATAGCTGGTATTACTGAAGAAATCATGAAAGATGCACTCAGTCAGGCAAAAGACGCAAAAGACCATATTCTTAAGATAATGAATGATGCCATATCATCACCGTCAGAGGAGTACTCACCTTATGCACCATCTATTATTAGCATGACGGTACCTAAGGATAAAATACGAGACGTAATAGGAAAAGGTGGAGCAACAATAAGATCAATCACTGAAGTAACTGGAGCCCAAGTCGATATCAATGATGATGGAATTGTTACGATTGCATCTGTGGATCAAGAATCAGGCCTTAAAGCAAAAGAGAAAATAGAATTACTCACCGCTGATGTTGAGGTCGATAAAATCTATGAAGGAAGAGTAGCTAAAATTATGGATTTTGGAGCATTTGTTACAATCCTTCCAGGTAAAGATGGTCTGGTTCATATTTCTGAGATCTCTGAAGAACGAGTAGAGTCAGTTGATGATGTGCTCAGCGTAGGACAAGTAATTAATGTCAAGGTGATTGAAGTTGATCGTCAAAATCGGATCAGGCTTTCAATGAAAGCAATTAAAGATTAATTATCTTGTATCTTTAAACTGCTTCTCGGTAATTTCTCTTCGCTCCTGGGCTTCGAGAGTATATGTAGCAACTGGCCTTGCCTCAAGTCGCTTTAGGCCGATCTCTTCTCCAGTTTCTTCACAGTATCCAAATGTGCCCTCATCAATCTTGACAAGAGAAACTTGAATCTTTCTTAGAAGTTTTCTTTCTCGATCTCGTGTTCTAAGTTCTAGTCCAAATTCTGATTCTTGAGTCGCACGATCATTTGGATCAGCCAAGTTATTGCTGTCAGTCTTTAAATGTTTTACTGTTTCCTCAGCCTCAATTTCTAATTGCCCTTTCCATGCCAGAAGAAGCTTTTTAAAATGCTTCAGTTGTGGCTTTGACATATACTTTTCTCTTGCCTTTGTTTTATATGGCTTCATCCCGAATTGCTCGAGAAGTGAACCATATTCTTTTTGTGTTTTCTTTCTTGGCATTGATGTAGTAATTTTGAAAAAAGAAAAATTATACTCTGAAAAACAATTTTGTGAATAGATATCTGTTCTTAATTATTTTATTTTGTTTTTAGGATTCCAGTCACTATCTCGATGCATAAACTCTACATCTGTATAGATGCCGCCTCGCACATTAAATTTTGACTTAAAATGTAGATACCTGGGTGACAGTAAATCCATTAAGTGTCTATAAATTGTTCCAGTGACAGCTTCATGATATGCACCTTTATCACGATATGAGGCCATGTAAAGTTTAAGCGATTTCAATTCAACGCAAAGTTTCTCAGGAACATATTCAAGATACATTTTCGCAAAATCAGGCTGACCAGTCATTGGGCACAAGCATGTAAATTCAGGAATTTTTATCTTAACTAAGAAATCATCATGGATATTTGGATTGTCAAATGTCTCTAGAAGATTTTTATTGGATTCTTGATTCATGTTATTGCCTCATTTTTTCAATTTAAATATGTATATAAGAAACAATATATTTTAAAATGAACCATTATCTTTTAATAGTGTTGTATGCGTCTCAGTAAAATCAAACTTTCAGGCTTTAAAACGTTCGTAGAACCGACAACACTGACTCTGCCTTCAAATTTAGTAGGGATCGTTGGGCCAAATGGATGCGGCAAATCCAATGTTATTGACGCTGTTAGATGGGTTCTAGGTGAATCATCCGCTAAATATCTTAGAGGCGAGTCAATGTCAGATGTAATTTTCAATGGGTCCGCATCAAGAAAGCCTGTCAGCAATGCTTCGATTGAGCTTTTCTTTGATAATTCAGAAAAGAAAATTGTTGGTGAATTCGCTCAATACAATGAAATATCAACACGAAGAGTGATTACGAGAGATGGCCAATCAGAATATTATCTCAATGGAACAAAATGCAGAAGAAAAGACATTACCAATCTTTTCTTAGGCACTGGTTTAGGGCCTAGAAGCTATGCCATCGTTCAACAAGCGATGATTTCTAGTTTGATTGAAGCAAAGCCAGATGAAATGAGGGTTTTCTTAGAAGAGGCATCTGGGATTTCAAAATACAAACAAAAAAGAAAAGAAACCGAATCGAGAATTAAAAATACCAGAGAGAACTTAAATCGACTCAATGATCTAAAGGAAGAGATTGATAAACAAATCATGCGATTAAAGAAACAAGCAAGAGATGCTGAAAAATATAAAGAACTCAAGAACAGAGAAAAAGATATAGAAGGCGAGATTATCTACTGCAAAATTTCCGATATCGATAAAAAATTAGAGCAGAATGATAGCGAATCAAAATCTTATAGGGATACATATGATGATCGACTGACAAAACTTAGAAAAGTTGAAGCTGATATAGAAGAACTTCGTATTAAAAATAACGAAGTAAATGAGTCTTTTAATTTTAAACAAAAAGATCATTTTGAGATTCAAGCCAATATTGCAAGGATCGAGCAATCAATTGAATATGAAAAGGAATTGGAATCTCAAAAATCAATCAATGCTCAGGAAATCAAGAAAGAACTCGATCGTATTAAAGTTGAATACTCTGAGGATCAGATTGAATTGGAAAGAATCAATGCTGAACTTGACTCAAAAAACAACTCTAATCAAGCAAATAAAATTAATTTATCTCAACTTGAAAATGAACTAAAAACTACTTCTGATAGTTTGATTACAGAAGATGAGCTAAATGAACGACTCCGAACAGAGCTCAATGAATTGAAGACAACTTTTGAAAGTGAGTCAGTTAGGATCAATCTCCTAGATAAGCAATCTACAGAACAAAACCGTCAAAAACAAATCATCATAAATGTTCATCAGCTCAAGGACAGTTTTATGGCTTTGAAGTCTTCATTAGAAGAATCAATCGCTGATTTCGGTAAAGAAACATCACAAAAGATAAGCAATCAGATTAATCGACTTGAGGATAAAATTAATCAACTATCATCTGAATACGAGGATACTGAATTAAAAATCGCCGAGAATGAAGAACAACTTTCTAAATCCAAAGAAATCACTGCACAAACAAAGCTATTAATTGATGAATTAACTGAAAAGAAAAATCAATCTGACCAAAAGAAAGTTAATTTGGCGAATCTTAGAAATACTCATAGCCAGAAACTGACAAATTTAAGGGAGAGGGTTCAAGACGCTGAACTAAAAACAGAGTCGCTCAAAACTTCACAACAAGGACTTCAAACTGCCATCACCAGATTAGAAGCGCAGATGACTCAACTAAAATCAAGATCACTGGAATTAACAGCAAAGGAAAATCCTCAAACATCGATCAATGATGATCAGAAGCTAGAACTGGAGTCCCTTCTCAATATGAGCTTAGAAAGTGAGAAATCTCTAGAGATTGAGAGAAAAAAACAAGAAGAAATGCAGTCACATTTAAGAAACCAAGAAGTCGATCGAACGAATCTAAACGCATCAGTAAACCAAGCAAGAGAGGACGTAGAAAAATATAAACTGAAACAAAAAGAATATGAGGTCAGAAAGGAATCTTTAAATGAACAGCTGATTTCTATGGGTCTTGATTATGCATCCATTGATGAAAAATCATCTAGTAAAGATATGACCCTGGATTCGCTTTCATTAGAACTTGAAAAAATATTAAGGGGAATCGATCGTCTTGGTGCGATTAATCTTGCTGCTGAGGCTGAATTTAAGGAAGAAAGCAAGCGAATGGAAAAACTTGATGAACAATTTGAAGATCTTAATCGAGCACTGGAGACGTTAACCAGTGCAATCAAACAAATTGATGATGAATCAAAATCTCGATTCACTGAAACTTTTGAGAAAGTTAATGAAGGGCTTTCAAAACACTTTCCGCGGCTATTTGATGGCGGTAAAGCCTACCTTGAACTTGAAGACAATGATGCGTTGAATGGCGGTGTTTTTGTCATGGCGAGACCCCCTGGTAAGAGAAACAGCAATATTCACCTTCTTTCTGGTGGTGAAAAAGCTTTGACTGCTGTTGCACTCTTATTCTCTATATTTGAACTAAACCCAGCACCTTTTTGTCTTCTGGACGAGGTTGATGCACCTCTCGATGACACAAATGTGGCTAGATTCTGTGAAATTGTAAAAGAAATGAGTAGCAATGTTCAGTTTGTT
>DMGO01000108.1:0-1544 GCA_003449795.1 Gammaproteobacteria bacterium
TTTATAGCAATTACAATCAAGTTTATTTTAATAATCGTGGAAAAGTGCCTGATGAGGAAAGGCATTTAAGAAGAGAGATTGAGGTTCAAGAAATAGAAACCAATATATTCAGTGTAAAAGACACCTTTGTAATGGCTAACATCTTTGAAAAACCAATCACAGAAGATGATAAAAAAACCTCTCATGCAATCATCAATGTTGAGGCCAATAATAATGAAAAAGCAGTTCAACTGGATATATACAAAAGCGATGAATCTTATTCAATGAATGATATCGATGGAAGTCCTGATTGCACTGTTATGATGATCCGTGGAGCTGAAGAATTTTATGCCAGAGAAAGTTCTGGTGACTGCGATGGAATGACGAATGTATATACCTTGAGCAAAAAACATCTTTTTGTTCGAATGGGTAAAGATTCAGGCATCAATACAAAAGAACCATACAAACTGAATGAATCCAGACCTTTTCAATGTTATGTCGACATTCCTGGTGTAAGCGGAGGAAGGGATCTTCCATATAAGCGATATGAACCATTCTATATTCATGATCAGGGTGGCACATTTGAAATCCTGACTGATCATGAGAAAAGAAATTTGGTTTTTAGGTTGGTTAGAGTTGACTGGGAAATCAATAATCATATTGGTGTTTTCACAAGAGATGTGATGGTTCTCTACGCTGAAGAAAGAACCGATGAGGGATATAAAATCAATGGTTACACATTCACTGAGCCTGATATTACAAGAGTCGGAATAAACTTCAAATGGATGCTTGTCAGTTGTTTTATGGAATCAAATAAATTTGCAACACCATTTATGTAAAAAATGCATTTTGAGGCATCAAAGGATGCCAATTCAAATCTAATCGAAAATCTCAGCCTGCTCTGTTGTGGCACATTCATCTCTTCTGGATTTTACATCTCCAGTGATTTCCTTTGCTAGATCGCTTGCTGTTGTCTCAAAGAGAAATGGAAAGATAGAATGAATAATGGCAGCAAAACCTGCAAAAATCATTCTGAGCCCATAGATTGCTGCACATATTAAGTGCTCAAAGTAAGTCTCATCCATTGAGTGTGGATGATCAGTGAATAATTTCTTAATTTTATTCATCAGTCCTTATCCATTCCGCTAACAATGTGATTGAGCTCTACAAGATAACCATCTGGATCATAAAACTTAGAAACATTCACTCGTATGACATCTTGACCATCATACGATGGGTACTCTGTAATTGTTGGCTCTTGTATTATCTCAATGGATTTCATCTTATTAATCTCTTCCCATCGAGAGTCAAGATCATTGGTATTAAAAACAAGCACTGTGTTTTGTGGCGTAAAACCTTCTCTTTTTACAGGCTTTTGTTTTACCTCAGCATTTGGATCATTATAGGCATAATCCACTAACCCAATTACACCAACATATTCATCAACTGTTTTGAGAAAAATGAGACGAATCGTTTTCTCTCCATGTGTATACACATGATCGTAAATTGATTCCATTCCAAGAATTTTTTGATAAAGATTTAGGGACTCTTCTATGTCACGAACA
>DMGO01000108.1:1948-2399 GCA_003449795.1 Gammaproteobacteria bacterium
AAAAATAATATCGATATAATATCAATACAGAAACCTGATATCAATTAAATTGGGATTTAGATGATTATTGTCTCAACCAAGATCTTCAATCAGATTGAGAATCTCATCTGTCTTGCTTTTCATTAGATCAATATCCCCTCTCGTTTCTACATTTAAACGCACCAAGGGCTCGGTATTTGACATCCTGAGATTAAACCTCCAAGCACCAAAATCTAGACTATATCCATCAAGATTCTCAACATTTGGGTCAAGTTTAAGATAATGATCTTTTACCTTTTCAAGCAGTTCCTCTGGATTACTGACTGTTCGATTAATTTCACCACTTACAGGAAACTTATTGATTCTGTCTTTCACAAAATCAGTGAGATTTGATCCTGATGCAGATACATTCTCAACGAGTAAAAGCCAAGGTATCATTCCACTATCGCTGAAATAAAAATCTCTGAAATAA
>DMGO01000108.1:2786-4658 GCA_003449795.1 Gammaproteobacteria bacterium
TAAATGAATGCCCAGACTTTGAGACCGTAGGGATACCTCCAAAACTATTGACTTCTTCGACGGTGTTCCAAACCAATCTTGGATCATGAACAATGCTGTCGCCAGGTGATAATTTCAGTAACTGTTCACTCAATAAACCAATGAGATAGTAATTATCGATGAAGTCTCCATTCGAATCAAAAAAGAAACATCGATCAAAGTCTCCATCCCATGCTATTCCAAGATCAGCGGAATGTTCAATAACAGCTTTTGATGTAATATCCCTATTCTCTAGCAACAAAGGGTTTGGAATTCCATTCGGAAATGTACCATCTGGATCATTTTGAATCTTAGTAAATTTAAGAGGGAGTTTTTCTTCAAGTAAATCCAAAATTGGACCTGCACAACCGTTTCCAGCATTTGTGACTATGTGCATTGGTTTGATTGTATTTGGATCTACGAATTCTAAAAGTTTCTCAATATATGCAGCTTTTATATCGACGACTTCCATATTAGGTTCAGCTACAAGGTTGGATTCAGATTGATCTGCAATCTTTTTGATTTCACCAAGTCCGCTGTCCATACTGACTGGCTTTGCACCCTTACCAACAATTTTTAATCCATTGTAATCAGCAGGGTTATGACTCGCAGTGATCATCACCCCAGCATCAGTTTCTAGATGATTTGTGGCAAAGTAGATCTCTTCTGTACCGCATAGATCAATTGAATAGACTTTAGCGCCCATGCTATTGATGCCTTTTGTTAATGCATTGAGTATGTCAATGGATGAAGGTCTTACATCGTAACCAACGACAACTGATTTGGCAGAAAAATAAGATGCAATGCCGACCCCAATTCGATAAGCAACATCCTCATTTAGTTCAGAAGGTATCCTGCCTCTGACATCATAGGCCTTGAAGCAGGATATTTCTTTAGTCATTACTTAAGCGGTTGTGCGTAGTAAGGGAAGAAGAGATACATGATAATTGAGCAGATCACTAATGTAAGTAGCATCACTGGTAGACCTTTTTTCGCCCACATAAGTGGAGTAATTGCCATGCTCTTGTCACCCGTATCCCTTGCTAGTCTTTCTGAGACAGTCACAATAAAGACATTCGCTGTTGAACCAATGTGTGTTCCATTTCCACCCATTCCAACACCAAGTGCAAGACACCACCACAGTGCTGCAGCATTCACGCCTTGTGCTTCAAGCGACATAATGATGGGAATCATTGCAGCTGTGAATGGAATGTTATCAATTGCAGCTGACATAATCGCAGCAACCCACATGAGAATAATGCATGCCAGTAAGAAATCTTCCTTCACAAAAGGAATAATGAATGTTCCCAGATACTCTAAGAAGCCACTGCCTTCAACACCACCGACAATCATAAATAGAGCAATAAAGAACATCAGCAAAGGAATCTCTACATCATGCATGATGTCTTCTAATTCCAAATGCTTTTGTAGGAATACCAATGCAATCAAGCCTGCTCCAGCAACCATCCATGGATCCCAGTGGATGACATTATGTATCACAAAAAGAACAACCATTGCGCCTAGTACGAACAATGACTTGTTCCATAGTCCTTTGTCTTTGTAATCCAAAGTATCTGTAAATTGACCTTCTGCTTTAAGGTCTAGCTCTTTCTTGAAAAGAACTCGCATAAAAAAGAGTGTGGCAATCCATGCAACAGCAACTATTGGCCCCATTTTCTCTAAGAAAGGCATGAAAGCAATGTCTTTTGCCGAGCCGATCATCAAGTTAGGAGGATCGCCGACCAAGGTAGCAACTCCACCTGTATCTGATAACAATGCAGCAGCCATTAAATATGGAATAGGAGTGACCTTCATCTTTTGACAGATCAAAACAATCAATGGTCCAAATATCAC
>DMGO01000140.1:0-11475 GCA_003449795.1 Gammaproteobacteria bacterium
CCGCTGTAAAAACAGATAAAGGAACAATCAAGACAAACAAAGTTGTCATTGCATCTGGTATCTGGGGTCCATTGGTTGGAGAGATGGCGGGTGTTCCAATACCACTGATGCCTGTTGAACATCCGCTATTATTCTTCGGTCCACTTCCAGAAGCACAGGAAGCAGAAGATTTTCTCGTTTATCCGCTGATGCGAGACCAAGGTAACTCTGCTTATGTCAGAGATACTGGTAAACTCCACGGTGGCATGCTCGAGTGGGGCTTTTATGAAGACAAAGAACCGAGATTGATTGATGCGGAAGAAATCGGTAACCCAGATAAAACCATGATGTCTGATTCGATGAGGTATTTGGACCTTGAGGAGGTTGCAGAACCATTAGAAAAAGCATTTGAAACCACGCCGATACTCACTGAATTAGGCTGGGATGAAAGGAGCTCCTTTAATGGTTTGTTATCTGTTACTCCAGATGGTGGGTCTTTGATTGGTGAGAGTCCAGAAGTCAGAGGCTTTTGGCTATGTGAAGCAGTTTGGGTAAAAGATGGGCCTGGATGTGCCAGACTATGTGCTGAATGGATGGCCAATGGCAAGACACAAATGGATATCCACTCGTTTGATATTGCCAGATTTTATCCTGCACAAAAGGAAAAAGCATTTGTGAAATCTAGATCTTTTGAAAACGCTCAAACCATATATACTCCACCCGTCCATCCAAAGGAACCCTATATCAGCAGTCGTGAATTATATGTCAGTCCTTTTTATGCAAGAGAAAAAGAACTGGGTGGTCACTTTGAGAATGAGATTGGAGGATGGGAAAGAGCATTCGCCTATGAAAGCAATCGTGAAAAACTGGATCATTACATACAACAAGTCCCAGTGAGAGAAAACGAATGGGACAGAAGACATGTTCCATATGAAATTGCCAATGCCGAACATTTAGCCATGAGCGATTCTGCTGGGATGATCAATCTATCCCATTTTGCCATTGTTGATGTCGAGGGGCCTGATGCAGAGCGTATGCTGGAAGATCTTTCGGTTGCAAAAGTGGGTGCTGACACCCCTGAAGATAAAATCATTTACACCAATTTCTTAGATGAAGATGGCGGTGTACATGCAGACCTGACCATTTCTCGTTTAGGATCAGACCGATATCGAGTTGTCACTGGTGGCGCTGATGGAAACCGAGACTGGTTAACAATGCGTAATTACAGAGATGATATGGGCTTTAATGCTGACATGAAGATTCGCACACATGACATGTCAACTTTAGGATTGTGGGGGCCTAAGGCTAAAGATGCATTGGGTCATTTTATAGATCCAAATGAAATCAGTATTGAGAATTTTCCTTTTGTTGCAGCAAAACATCTCACTCTCAATCTAACTGGCGGGAAGTCGATTGATGTTTGGGCCGCACGCATTTCTTATGTTGGAGAGAGTGGCTGGGAGATTTACCTAGACAATGATACTGAGGATGGTCTTGCTCTATATGATTCATTACTTGAGGTTGGAGTTGTTCCAGTGGGTATTGAAACTTATGCAAATAGCCGAAGACTGGAGAAGAGCTTTAGGCTTCAAGGAGCAGACTTATTGACTGAATACAATGCTTGTGAATCAGCTGTTCATAGACCAAAAGTTAAAGAAGCAAACTTTCATGGAAAAGAAGCGTACCTGATACATAGAGAAGAAGAGCCTTCTGCAATTTTATGTACCATGACATTGGACAATCTCGATGTCTCAGGCAATGGAACTCGATATCCAGTCGGTATCGCACCAATCATTGATCCAGATACAGGTGAAGTGCCCATAGATAGCAAAGGCAGGAGATCATACACTACAAGTATGTCTTACTGCCCATCAATAAAGAAACATGTTGTCATGGGTTACCTGCCTAAAAATATTGCCATTGCAGGTAAACAGCTTTCACTGGAATATTTCAATGAAGATAGTGATGGAATCTATCCCATGACCGTTGAGATTGTTGGCAAGGGCTGTCTCTATGATCCAAAAAATGAAAAGGTTCGCTCATAACTCGAATGAGGTGAGGTAAATTTATGCCTGAAAGAAAACGCAGAAGACAGGGTGGAGGAAGAAGAAGAAAAGTTGCTGCCAGAGAACAAGGCTCGGTAAGTTATCGTCCTTATATAGAGCGTAAAATCCCATATTTTGAGATCTTGGATGAAGAAGGTCTTGCATCCATAGAAAAAAATGCCGACATCCTCCTTGAAGAGATCGGAATTGAGTTTCGTGATTTTCCTAGAGCGCTTGAATTATTCAAGAATGCTGGTGCGGATATAGATGGTGAGAGAGTTCGCTTTCCACAAGGATTGTGTCGAGAGCTCATTCAATCCAATGCTCCAAGTGAATACACTCAACATGCGAGAAATCCGAAAAATAATGTGGTCATTGGCGGTCGAAATACAGTACTTGTTCCGGCTTATGGGCCACCATTTGTAAGAGATCTAGATAAAGGTCGAAGATACGCAACGCTTAAAGATTTTCAGAATTTCGTGAAATTGGCCTACATGAGTCCAAATCTTCATCATTCAGGTGGAACCATATGTGAGCCGGTTGATGTGCCTGTCAATAAACGCCACTTTGATATGATCTACAGCCATATCAAATACAGTGATAAGCCTTTTATGGGCTCTGTGACACATCCTGAGAGAGCTGAAGATACAGTCGCGATGGCGAAGCTTGTTTTTGGTGAAACATTTGTCGAGGAAAATACCGTTCTGACAAGCCTGATCAATGCCAATTCACCACTGACATTTGATGATACGATGCTCGGTGCTGCCACAGTCTATGCAGAAAGCAATCAAGCAACGATGATTTCACCTTTTATCTTGGCCGGGGCAATGTCTCCGGTGACCATAGCTGGGACAGTGACACAAATCCTTGCTGAAGCGCTTGCGGGAATGGCTTACATTCAGCTTGTCAAACCTGGAGCTCCCGTTATTTTTGGCACTTTTGCGAGTGCAGTCTCAATGCAATCTGGTGCACCAACGTTTGGGACCCCGGAACCCAGTCATGTTATGACAATTGTGGGTGCATTGGCCAGAAGATTGGGGGTACCCTTCAGAAGTGGTGGCGGTTTGTGTGCATCAAAAATTCCAGATGCTCAAGCTGCCTATGAATCAGCAAACACATTGCAAGCATCTGCATTAGCTGGTGTTAATTTCATGTTGCATACAGCTGGATGGCTAGAAGGCGGTCTTGCCATGGGATATGAAAAATTCATCATGGATGCTGATCAAGCGGGAATGGTCGCTGTACTTCTGGATGGAGTTGAGTTATCTGAAAATTCTTTGGCAATGGATGCATTCAGAGAAATTGGCCCAGGTGGTCACTTCCTCGGTGCAGCTCATACTCAAGCTAATTTTGAATCTGCTTTTTATCGTTCTGAAATTGCCGACAACAATAGCTTTGAGCAATGGGAAGAAGAAGGCAGTTTAGATGCTGCAATGCGAGCAAATTCAAAATGGAAAGAGATGCTGAACGAATATGAAGCTCCGGAATTAGATCCTGCAACAGATGAAGCTTTACTTGAGTTTATAGCTAAGAGAAAATCTGAATTTGAAGACAGGGATTATTGATTCAATTCAGTAAAAATTAGAAAATTATCAAAACAAATGAATGAAATTAGTTTATGAGCGATTCATACATAGAAGATGAAGAAGATATTATCTTAGCCGACTTATCTGATGATGAGCTCGTCGAGCAAATGCACGATGACTTGTATGATGGTCTGAAGGAAGAAATAGAGGAAGGCACAAACATCTTGCTGTCTCGTGGCTGGTCTGCTGAAAAGGTACTCAATGAGGCACTTGTGGCCGGAATGACCATTGTTGGTATTGATTTTAGAGATGGAATCCTTTTTGTACCCGAGGTCTTATTGGCTGCAAATGCAATGAAAGGGGGGATGGAAATACTTAAACCTCTATTGGCTGAAACCGGTGCAAAACCTGTTGGCTCGATGGTGATTGGGACAGTTAAAGGTGACATTCATGACATTGGAAAAAATTTAGTTGGCATGATGTGCGAAGGAGCAGGTTTTGAAGTCGTTGATATTGGCATCAATAATTCTGTTGAGGATTATTTTGAGGCGCTGGAAAAACACAAGCCAGATATATTGGGGATGTCTGCCCTTCTGACCACAACAATGCCTTATATGAAAGTGGTGATCGATGAAATGAAAAATAAGGGCATTAGAGACGATTACATTGTTCTTGTCGGAGGTGCCCCATTGAATGAAGAATTTGGTGAAGCTGTAGGTGCAGATCGATACTGCAGAGATTCAGCTGAGGCTGCTGCTGTTGCTGTTGCAATGGTGTCAGAGCGACAACAAAGCTCTGCTTAATTTAGTGATCAAAAAATCGATTACTGATGAATCCGAATAGTTAAAAATATGAAAGAAATATCAGATGCCACTGCTAAACGTATTAAGGAAGACCTTGAAAAATCCTATATGGAAGTCATTCCAGTTCCAGGTATAGAAGATAAAGTAGACCCTCTTCCCTCAGAAATGTATTTAGCAGTAACTTGCTCACCCACAAAAGGAGTGGATGAAACCTTGGATCTCAGTGAAAAATTAATTGGAAAGGGTTTTAAAGTCACTCCTCATATCGCATCGAAATGTGTCAGTGGTGAAAAACACCTTGAAACCATCATAAAAAAACTCGATGAGCTGGGCATAGAGAGTATTTTTGTTCCCGGTGGAGACAGGCCTGAACCAATGGGTGATTTTCAAAATGCCTTGGATCTTCTCAAGGCATTAAAGAAGCTAGGGCATAATTTGAAAAAAATTGGTATGGCTGCACATCCTGAAGGACATCCAGATGTAAGCGATGAAGTTCTGATGGAGGCCCTTGATGAGAAAAAAGATCTTGCAGACTTTATCGTTACTCAAATGTGTTTTGATGCGGAAATTCTGAACGATTGGATGACTGAGATTCATAAGAAAGGCATACAACTCCCTGTTTGGGTTGGTTTGCCTGGTGTAATAGAGCGAGGTCGACTCCTAAAAACTTCTCTTAGGATAGGTGTTGGAGATTCATTACGTTTCTTACGAAAGAAATCACAAGTTGCAACTGAGCTGATGAAATCCAGTATTTATAATCCAAATGATTTACTTAGAGATATCACTGAGCAGAATGATATCAATACAAGCAATCTTGCTGGCTATCATATCTACTGCTTTAACCAGATTGAAACAACCGAAAAATGGCGTACTGACATAATTTCTTCACTGAATTAATCTGCGCTCAATCAGATAACTGATCACTTATCTATTTTCAGTCTAGACAGAATCATTTCTTTGAATATAATGCATCATCAAGAATGGGGAGCTTGAGTAATACGAATCAAAAATCTTTTTAAAGAAAGGAACCACAATTGAACAATTATTATTTTGCTCTCCTCGCATTTTTTATATTGATCACTTCTGAAATCGCATCTTCTCATGTCGATGAGACACTTGAAGAAATCACTGTTACTGGACGAAAGAAAGTTCTAGTTGGTGAGGCTAGAAGCGCCTCAGAAGGAGTGATCGGGCAAGTTGATATTTATAAAAGACCACTCCAAAGGCCTGGTGACATTCTAGAAGCTGTACCAGGTCTAATCGTTACACAACACAGTGGGTCTGGTAAGTCCAATCAGCTCTATCTCAGAGGCTTTAATCTTGATCATGGAACAGACTTTGCAACCTGGATTGATGGGATGCCAGTTAATATGAGAAGTCATGGGCATGGGCAAGGATATACAGATATCAACTTTTTAATACCAGAGATCATCGAAGAAATGTCTTTCGTTAAAGGTCCCTATCACTCTGAAATTGGAGATTTTTCATCGGCTGGCGGTGTGCATATTCAAACCATTGATCAACTGGATAATCAGTCTATCAAAGCTGGTTTCGGTGAAAATGGATTCAATCGAATTCTGGCAATGGGCAGCACAGAGAGAGAGTCAGAAGTCATCACAGGCGCTCTAGATTTACAAGGCTATGATGGCCCATGGAATGATATCGATGAAGACGTGAATAAGGTCAATGGTTTTTTCAAATTTGCTCGCAATAATGAACTCGGTGATAGATCGATTACAGCGATGATCTATGACAATGAATGGAACTCTGCTGACCAGATACCAAGCAGAGCAATCAGCGGGGGGCTCATTGATGATTTTGGCTCATTGGATAAAACCTTGGGTGGATCGACTCGGAGGATGAGTCTTTCGAGTGAGTACAACCATGATCATAAAACTAATCAAGTCGTGTGGAGATCATACATCATAGATTATGAACTGGATCTCTGGTCCAACTTCACCTATTTTCTAGATGATCCAGTTGGTGGTGATCAGTTTAAACAAAAAGATGAAAGAACCATCTTTGGTGGTAGCTATGAAAATCTCTGGATAGGCGATTCAGCATCCTTTACAGAACATCGTTTTGGTATGGATTTTCGCCATGATTCAATTGATAAAGTTGGGCTATATCGATCAAGGGATCGAGAGATCACAGGACTAATCAGAGAAGATCAGGTGGATGAATCTAGCATTAGTTCATTTTATGAAATGTCTTTTGATCTAAAAACAAACTGGAGGGCTGTATTGGGACTGAGAGCCGATGCTTACAAGTTTAAAGTCAAATCAAAAGACTATGATCAAGCGGATGATGATTCAGATTTTATCCTGAGTCCTAAAGCGAGTATTGCTTATGCATTTTCTGAGAATAATGAAATGTACTTTAGTTTTGGAAATGGTTTTCATTCAAATGATGCCAGAGGTGTCATTACCTTTAGAGATCCAATAACAGGAGAGAAATCATCACCTGCAGATCCGCTTGTTAAATCAACTGGATTCGAGTGGGGAATCAAGGCACTCATTAATGAACAACTCAACACGTCACTTGCTGTTTGGAGCCTAGAACTTGATTCAGAATTATTATTTGTTGGCGATGCTGGCACCACTGAGGCAAACAGGCCGAGTAAGCGCTGGGGAATTGAGTTCAATAACCTATGGTCAATCAATGAAATATGGTCACTAGAAGCTGACTTCGCCTATTCGAATGCAAAATTTAATGATAAGGATCTTGAGAACAGAAACGTGCCTGGCTCACTGAAGAATGTGGCATCCGGTATCTTATCTGCTGAATATCCAAATGGATTTTTTGGATCGCTTAGCTTTAGATATTTTGGAGAAGTCCCACTGGTCGAAGATGGAACCATTAAATCAGATGGTTCGACCTATGCGAATCTCGCGCTTGGCTGGTCGATGGATGACTGGCAGGTTCAATTAGACATTCTAAATATCTTTGATTCTAGCGATCATGATGTGGATTATTTCTATGCATCTCGCTTGGCAGGAGAGCCTATGGGTGGCTATGAGGATATCCACTATCACATATTCGAACCAAGACAAATCAGGCTTTATCTAAGCAGAGATTTCTAAGACAAAAAAATATCATATGTAACCTTTACTTCTCATCATAACGATGGTAAGTTTGCGTTACATTTTAAATAAAATTCTAATGCAGGAAAAAATTATGATTAAAAGAAAAAATTTAATGATGAATTCAGGAATACTAATAAGTCTTCTGGGTATTGTTTTGTATGATCCACTAGGGTTTTTATTCAAGGGTACAGGATTAATTATTCTAGGACTGGGTCTAATTTGTTTGTGTCTTGGTTACAGGCAAGTGAATGAGGTTGAAATAGTGAACAAAGCTGTTGAGAGCTTTGAAAAAAAATAGGAGAAAATGATGGGAGAAATAGTACCTGTTTTAGGAGTGCTTACAGGGATAATAATCCCTCTAAGCGTATTTGTTTGGTTGTATCTATCCGATAAAAATAAGAATGAAACCATACTTGAGATGGCGAAACAAATTGATGATCCAGAAGAAATCAAAGAATTAATCAGAACATTAAATTCAGGTGATAAGCCACAAAAACCCATAGATTATAGAAGAACTGGTGTAGTGACTTTTTTTGTCGGCATCGGTTTAATTCTTTTTGGTATTTTCTTTCTTGGAGACATCTTAATAGGCGTTGGAGCCTTGGTTCTCGCTATTGGAGCCGGTCAAATAATTGCGGGTTACCTCTATCCTAGAGAAAGCGAGGAGATTACTGAGGCGGTCGAAGACTTCGAGAAAAGAAAATAATGAATAATTTTTTTATAAAAAATAGAGAAGAATTTGCAGATGGCATAGGTGTTATTACATTCTTTTTAATTTTTCTGCCCTTACATTTTTTTGAAATGAATTTTGTTTTTAGTTTCTTATTGGCATTTGGTATCTGCTTTGCCATTTCATCATTCATGAAAGCAAATGAGGCAGAGGATCTGGATAGGATAATTGAAGAATTTGAAAAGAGATAGAATTGGGTAAGAATCATAAAAAGCTGCTCAATAATCTTGAGGAACTTAGACGATCAGCCGGTCTGACACAACAGGAGTTATCTGAAAGTGCAGAGGTATCCAGAAAAAGTATCAATGCAATTGAGAATGGAATCTATGTGCCCTCAACCGTTCTTGCATTAAAGATTGCTATGACACTCGATTGTAAGGTTGAAGATCTATTCAAGCTTCCATGATAATTTAAATTTTTATATTCTAAGAATATCCCTACCAAGGCATTGGTGTTCCATCATTATTGACGAAGAATGATTCGCTCTCTACACTCAGATCATCAATATATCTGATCATCTTCTCCACTGATTCATGAGTGGTAATCATTTTATATCTTCCATCGCGAAGCATTTGAAAAAAAGTTTTTGGCACCATAGACGTAAATTTTTTTGGTATAGGCTCATCTAGATTTAGATCAAGAAAGCCTCTCGTGTCTACTAATCCAGGATTAATCAATGAAACGAAAATATTCTCCTCCTTTAACTGATGAAAAAGATTGTGAACTGCCAAATGCAAAGCCGCTTTGCTAGAACGATATGAATAAAGGGTGACAGGTGGTGTTATGGTAGAAATAGACCCAGCAGCGCTTCCCATAAAAATGACCTTTTTATCAGTTCCTTTACGAACATTCTCAATCAGTTTCTCTGTAATCCTAATTGGACCAATAGCATTCACCTCAAAACTTCGTTTAAAGATTTCATAATCAATCTCTCCAAATTTTTGACTTTCAGGTGGCCCTAAAAACGCTGCATTGTTAATTAATATATCGATGGATTTATTTTCAAGCATTGAATGTAAAGCATTGATGCTTTTTTCATTCGTGATATCTAAAGATTGAATGCTTATATTTTCTCTTTCTTTTGAAAGACGCTGAAGATTCTCTGCTTCGGTCGGCCTTCTACATGTTGCAATCACGTTAAAGCTTGCATCACTATATTGCCTAACAAACTCCAATCCTATCCCTCTATTAGACCCAGTAATTAAGACTGTCTTGTTCGCACCGGTCATATTTTCAGGGTCTTACCCTTTATAAAAGATTGCAATATATCAGAGAGCTTTTCCGCTTTAGTCCACTGATAAAAGTGACCACCGCCAATATGTGGTGCACTGATTGCATTAGGTACCATTCTAAGAACATCTTTTTCTATTCCATTTGTAACAGGGTCATTCCCTGCAAAAACAGATAAAAATGGTTTAGAGGATCTCGCAAAAAATTCTCTTGCTTTTCTCTGAGCGTTTAATGATTCATCAGGAATAATTGGAACTTGACTGGGCATAGCTCTCGGCCCCATTTTGTAAGAAGAGTCAGGAAATGGTGCATCATATGCTTTCACTAAATCAGAAGTAAAAGGCGAAAATCCATCTAAACCAATTCGATGAAAGAGGTATTCTATTGATAGAGAAATTTTAGATCGCTTTTCCATTGAAAAAGAGTTTATTAGGCCAATGGGCAGATTCTCTGTATCCCAACAGAACTTTTGCCAATACATGAACTTAAGTGCAGGATGTGTTTTCCATGATCTATCTTCAGACAAGCTCTTGCCATCCATCTTTCTCACTTCTTTTGCCATCCCCATCATGGTCAGTTTTTCATCTCTTGCTCTGAATGCTTTTATTTCATCGATGACTTCCTGTGGCACATTTGGATTATATGGCAGACCCGTGTTTCCAATGGAAACCTTTATGAAGCGATCTGGGTCTTGTGCGACCATCCTAAGGCCGATGAGCCCTCCCCAATCTTGACCAAAAAAAGTGACGTCAGACAAGTCGTTCTCACTCAACCATTGTCCCATCCAATCCACTTGTCTCTGATAACTGTAATCCTCTCTTGCGGCAGGTTTGTCAGATTTTCCATAACCTGGTAGATCAGGGGCAATGACTCTTATGCCAGCAGCATTTAAGAATGGAATCATTCTTGAGTAAAGATAGCTCCAAACAGGCTGTCCATGCATGGCTAATAAAATGGGTCCATCTTTAGGTCCTTCATCGATATGATGAATACGGAGTTTCGAGCAATCATCGGTTGCAATATTTGTGTAATGCGGCTCAAAAGGGTAACCCTCTATATTTTCAAATCTTTCGTCGGGCGTTCTGAGTATTTTCATTTTTTCAACTACATGGGTCCTTCAAAAACAATGCCTGCATTCTTCAATCTTGAAATCAAAGCTCCACCAAGACCTGATGCACTTGTGAGAATCCCACCATAACCAGAGCCACCAGGGAGATCTTGTGTGTTCTCAACCAGAGTCAATGCCGATTCAGTCACCAGTAATGACGTGATCTTATATCCAGGATCGCCCTTGCCATGCATTTTAAAAATAGAAACCGATTCATCCTCAGCCAAGGCTTTATAAGTTGCACTAAACCATCCATTTTCTCTGACCTCTTTCGAAGGGCCTTCACCAGGCTTTCTCATCAATGGTCTCACAATCTTTCTTAGCGGTGTCATTAGTACCAACCCAAACATTGCTAAAAAAGCCAAAGCCATATAAGCACCCATTTTTTTCTTATGATATGTAAATTCCTGATATGTAAAATCTGGTCCATAAGATTCTTCTTTCTGTTCATGCAATGCCACACTTCGCCTGACAACTCTTGTATTGGCTGCTGCCATGATAAAAGGTCCTGACCAACCATTGATTGAATCCTGCTCAAGCACGCCTGTTTTATCTTTGCTGAGCTTTCTCTGCACATCAGAAACAGAGCCTTCAGGATTGAGTAAGAAGGGATCAAATATGGACTTACCCAAATCAAGATCGGCAAGTGAAAACATCGTTTCTAAAGTACCACCTGATGCTTCACCCTTAAAAGAATGAAAGGCTTCAATACGCTTGACGGGTTTATTCATAGATTGCACACAATAAAAACTGCCCAAATCTGACGGAATGGAATCGTATCCGCAGGATGGAATAATTCTAATGCCTTTTCTTGATGCTTCTTCATGATGCTTATCAATGAGTCCCTTAACCCAAAAATTCTCTCCAGTAATATCGACATAATGGGTATTGTTTTTGACACATGATGCGACCAGTTTTGACCCGTATCGATGAAATGGTCCTGCGGTCGATAAGACGACTTTTGTTCT
>DMGO01000051.1:0-8000 GCA_003449795.1 Gammaproteobacteria bacterium
TATTAATTATTTTTATAATTATATTTTTCATTAACTCTATTACGGGAGCTGATATTTACAAGTAATTGATTTATATGGGTTTTTAATCAATTTTAAGTTCTTGCAAACCTTCAACTCCAAAAACGCTAGCTAAGTCTCTCAACCCCCTTATCTTCAGGCTTTTCAGAGCAAAATAATCTCTGGCCCGTCTAGCGTTCGGGAATTATATCAATTTTCACTTTCAGTTCAATTTTATTTGAACATCTACCCCAGCTGGCAATTCAAGCTTCATAAGGGCATCAACTGTTTTATCACTTGGGTTAAGAATATCCATCACACGTTTGTGTGTTGTAAGCTCATACTGATCCCTTGCATCCTTATTCACATGTGGTGAAATAAGGACGGTATATCTTTCTCTCGAAGTCGGCAATGGTATAGGTCCAGATACACTAGAGCCTGTTCTTTTGACTGTTTCCACGATTTCTTCAGTAGAAGCATCGATTAGCTTATGGTCAAAAGACTTTAGCCTGATTCTAATTGTCTGTGTATCAACCATATTATTATCCTTCATTATTTACAGAGAGCGCTTCTGCTTGTGATTTTGGAGCCTCATTGTATTTCTCAAATTCCATCGTATAAGTAGCCCGACCTTGAGACATTGATCTTAAATCCGTTGCATACCCAAACATCTCAGCTAAAGGCACCTCTGCCCTGATAATTTTTCCAGCTGGAGACTCATCCATGCCTTGAAGTATGCCTCTTCTCCTATTTAAATCACCGTTTACATCACCCATATAATCTTCAGGTGTGACTACTTCAACTTTCATGACTGGTTCAAGAAGCACTGGATTTGCTTTCAAAGCTCCTTCCTTAAATGCCATCGATCCAGCAACTCTGAATGCAACCTCACTGGAGTCAACATCATGAAATGATCCATCATAAAGAGTAACTTTTACATCAACCACAGGGAATCCTGTAATTACACCATTTGCCATTTGTTCTTTAATGCCCTTGTCTACTGCGGGAATAAATTCTCTAGGGATAACACCACCAGTGATGTCATTTACAAATTCATATCCAGCACCTGCCTCTTGTGGTTCCATTTTGATATAAACATGTCCATATTGACCTCTACCACCAGATTGCCTAACAAACTTAGCTTCTTGATCGACAGAGGATTTGATTGTTTCACGATAGGCAACTTGTGGTCTTCCTACATTTGCATCAACCTTAAATTCTCTCGACAGACGATCCACAATAATATCCAAGTGGAGCTCTCCCATTCCTGAAATAATTGTTTGTCCAGATTCCTCATCTGTTCTTACCCTAAATGATGGATCCTCTTTCGCAAGCTTTTGTAGCCCAATGCCCATTTTTGATTCATCTTCAGTAGATTTTGGCTCAACGGCAACAGAAATAACTGGCTCAGGGAATTCCATCTTCTCAAGTGTAATTACACTTGAAACATCACACAGAGTATCTCCAGTTGTAACATCTTTCAGTCCTACTGCTGCAGCAATATCTCCTGCCCTAACTTCTTTAATTTCTTCTCTGGTATTGGAGTGCATTTGAAGAATACGACCAATTCTTTCTTTCTTTCCTTTTAGCGGATTGAAAACACTGTCACCTGAATTAAGAACACCTGAGTAAACTCTAAAAAATGTGAGGTTCCCTACATAAGGGTCATTTGCAATCTTGAATGCCAAAGCTGAAAAATTCTCGCCATCGTCTGACTTTCTAGAAGCCTCTGATTCATCATCGAGTATTCCAGTAATATCAGGAGTGTCAATCGGTGATGGCAAAAGATAGATAACGGCGTCAAGCATAGCTTGCACGCCTTTATTTTTGAAAGCCGAACCGCATACAACTGGAACAATTTCATTATTGATTGTTCTGGCCCTAAGACCCTCTCTAATTTGATCTTCGCTTAGCTCACCATTTTCAAGGTACTCATTCAATAAATCTTCATTTGCTTCTGCTGCAGCTTCTATCATCTGCTCTCTCAGTTCCTCGCATTGAGACAATAGATCCTCTGATATTTCTTCTGCTACATATGTCGAGCCAAGATCTTCCTCATTCCAATTGATCGCCTTCATCCTAATAAGATCAATGACTCCTTTGAAATTTTCTTCAGCGCCAATAGGTACTTGAATAGGAATCGGATTTGAGCCAAGCCTTTCTTTAACTTGCTCAACGACTCTGAAAAAATCAGCGCCAGCTCTGTCCATCTTGTTAACAAATGCCATTCTTGGAACTGAGTATTTGTTTGCTTGTCTCCAAACAGTTTCAGATTGTGGCTCTACTCCTCCTACAGCACAAAAAACAGCAACAGCACTATCCAAAACCCTCAGTGAACGCTCTACTTCAATTGTAAAGTCAACGTGACCTGGTGTATCGATGATATTGATTCTGTGCTGATCAAACTGTTGGTCCATACCTTGCCAGAAACAAGTTGTTGCTGCAGAAGTGATAGTGATGCCTCTTTCCTGCTCTTGTTCCATCCAATCCATGACAGCATTTCCATCATGCACTTCGCCAATCTTGTGTGATATTCCTGTGTAAAAAAGAACACGTTCGGTTGTGGTTGTTTTACCAGCATCAATATGTGCCATGATGCCGATGTTTCTATATCTATCTATTGGTGTTTGTCTTGCCATTTCCGAATCTCTCTATTCAACGCTTACCATCTGAAATGTGAAAAGGCTTTATTGGCCTCTGCCATTTTATGGGTATCCTCTTTTTTCTTGATCGCGTTACCTCGGTCGTTTGAGGCATCTAGTAATTCATTGGCTAGCTTAACTTTCATGCTTTTCTCAGATCTTGATCTTGCAGACTCTATCAACCATCTCATTGCAAGAGCCTCCCTCCTTTCTTGCCTGACTTCTACAGGAATTTGATAGGTTGCACCACCAACTCGCCTTGACCTTACTTCGACGACTGGCTTGACCTTATCAAGAATATCTTCGAAAACTTGAGGCGTAGTATCTGCAGTTTGACCTAGTGTTGAAATAACAGTATCTAGAGCCTGATAGACAATATTTTCAGCTGTACTCTTTTTGCCATCTTTCATAATCATATTGATGAACTTAGCAAGTACCTTGCTCGAAAATTTAGGATCGGGCAAAATCTCTCTCTTTATGGCTGCATTTCTTCTAGACATTCTTTACCCCTTAGGTCTTTTTGCACCATATTTTGACCGACCTTGTTTTCGGTCGTTAACACCTGAGCAATCAAGTGCACCTCTTATGGTGTGATAACGAACTCCTGGGAGATCCTTAACACGTCCACCTCTAATCAAAACCACGGAGTGCTCTTGAAGATTATGGCCTTCTCCACCAATATAACTGGTGACCTCATATCCATTAGTAAGCCTTACTCTAGCTACTTTTCTAAGAGCAGAGTTTGGTTTCTTTGGTGTAGTAGTATAAACACGAGTACAAACCCCTCTCTTTTGGGGCTTGCCTTCTAGAGCAGGAACATTATTTTTCACTACCTTCCTCTTTCTAGACTTTCTTACTAATTGATTAATTGTTGTCATAACGCTTTATTTATAAAAATTGTGGGTGGATTCTATTCTTCTATTCATCTAGGTTCAAGTTAAATCTAAGATGATTCTGCAACTTCTAGATTGGCTTCTTCACTACTGCTCTCTAATTCCTTTAGAGCTTGTGAGAATTCTTCTTCAGCTATAGAAGCAGCATCCAACTCAGTCTTAAATCCTGTGCCCGCTGGAACCAATCTGCCAACAACAACATTCTCTTTAAGGCCTCTTAATTTATCTACAGAACCTTTAACTGCAGCCTCAGTCAATACTCTCGTTGTTTCTTGGAAAGAAGCAGCAGAAATAAATGATGTGGTTGCCAAAGATGCTTTTGTAATACCCATGATCAAAGGCCTAAATGTTGCAGGCTGAAGATCTTCTTTGATCATTTTTTCATTGATTTCTATGACATCAATCCTGTTTGCTTGTTCATTAGGCAGAAGCTTTGTATCGCCTGACTCAATGATCTCGACAGTCCTCATCATCTGCTTAACAATGATTTCAATGTGTTTGTCATTGATTGGAACACCTTGAAGTCGATATACATCCTGCACTTCTTTGACAAGATACTCGGCCAACTTCTCAACACCCTGAACTTCTAAAATATCATGAAGACTCAACTCACCATCAGAGATTATTTCTCCTTTTTGGATGGTTTCTCCTTCAAAGATATTCAACGTTCTGGTTTTAAGAATGAGTTCTTCGTGAGATTCGCCATCCTCATCTGTAATGACCAGTCTCACTTTACCTTTTGTTTCTTTACCAAAACTTGTAATACCAGAATGTTTAGCCAAAATAGCAGCATCTTTAGGCTTTCTTGCTTCAAAAAGGTCTGCAACTCTAGGTAATCCACCTGTGATGTCACTAGTCTTAGAGGATTCAAGAGGAATTCTTGCTAAAACATCTCCTGCATTGATCTTCGATCCGTCTTGGATATTTACTATCGCACCAGGAGGGAATGTATAAACAATTGGTGTCTCAGTTCCGGAGAACATGATCGGCTGACCTCTACCATTAACTAAAGAAGCCTTGGGTTTGACTGTTGAGCTTGAGCCAGTTTTCTTTGAGTCCATAATAATGATATTACTCAAACCAGTCATCTCATCGACTTGCTCTGTAACAGTCACTCCATCAATAAAGTCCTCAAATCTTATCGTTCCAGATGCCTCCGTAATGATTGGATGAGTGTGAGGATCCCAAGTTGAAATAACATCGCCAGCACTCACTTTTTGCCCATCTTTAATATTAATTGTTGCTCCGTAAGGAATCTTATATCTTTCCTTCTCTTTCCCGAATTTATCAGAAATAATGATTTCACCAGATCGGCTTGTTGCAACTAAATTCTTATCGGCATTCTTAATTGTCTTTAAGTTAAATAAACTAGCTACACCATCATTATTCACTTCGACTGAGTTTTGAGCAGCTGCACTTGATGCAGCTCCACCAATGTGGAATGTTCTCATTGTGAGCTGTGTACCAGGCTCGCCAATTGACTGTGCTGCTATGATGCCCACAGCCTCTCCGATATCAACAAGCGTGCCTCTTGCGAGGTCTCTGCCATAGCACTTGATACAGATTCCATATTTTGTCTCGCATGTTACTGGAGAATGAACTACCACTGAGTCTGTTCCATTTTCCTCTAGAAGATGAACATTCGATTCATCAATTAATGTGCCTGCCTTAAGGACATTTTTCTTATTCTCAAGGTCTTTGACTGGTTCAATTAAAACTCTACCAAGCACCCGATCGCTGAGGTTTTGAACAACCTCTCCACCCTCAATGACAGCTGAAATCGTCATGCCATGTTTAGTGCCACAATCTTCTTCTGTTACAACCAAGTCTTGTGCTACATCAACCAGTCGTCTTGTCAAATAACCTGAGTTTGCCGTTTTCAACGCTGTATCAGCAAGACCCTTTCGAGCACCATGAGTTGAAATAAAGTATTGAAGGATATTAAGCCCTTCTCTGAAATTAGCTGTAATTGGCGTTTCAATAATAGAGCCATCAGGTTTTGCCATTAGACCTCTCATACCAGCCAATTGTCTTATTTGAGCTGCAGAACCTCTAGCGCCTGAATCGGCCATCATGAAGATTGAATTGAATGATTCTTGATCCTGCTTTTTGCCTTCACTATCTGTAACTTGCTCTTTTCCGAGCTTATCCATCATCGCATTGGCAACTTGATCATTTGTTCTCGACCAAATATCAACGACCTTATTATATCTCTCACCTTGTGTAAGAAGACCTGATGTGAATTGATTCTGGATACTTTTCACTTGTGATTCAGCATCAGATAATATGTCTTCTTTATTTTCTGGAACAACCATATCATCTAGCGCAATTGAAACACCTGATTTGGTTGCGTACTCAAAGCCTAGATACATTAATTTGTCTGCAAATATAACTGTGGCTTTAAGTCCCACCTCGCGATAACAACGGTTGATCAATCTGGAGATCTCTTTGCTATCCATAGTTTTATTTATTACAGCAAATGGAATTTCATCTGGTACGATTTTTGAGAATAAAGCCCTCCCAGTAGTGGTTTCTACTATTTCTGTGGGCTTTTCTTCATTTTGGATAGAAATTTTGAGTTTGATTTTTGCATGCAAGCCAAGAAAGCCATTATGAAATGCTCTCTCAACCTCTTCTATGTTTGCAAAAATACCGCCCTCACCAGTATCTTTAACTTTTTCTCTTGTCATGTAATAGAGACCCAAAACCACATCTTGTGATGGAACAATAATAGGCTCACCATTCGCAGGTGAAAGAATATTATTGGACGACATCATCAATGCCCTACTTTCAAGTTGCGCCTCAATTGAAAGCGGAACATGAACAGCCATCTGGTCACCATCAAAGTCGGCATTGAATGCCTTGCAAACAAGCGGGTGTAATTGAATCGCTTTACCTTCAACCAAAACAGGTTCAAAAGCTTGTATTCCGAGCCTATGAAGGGTTGGAGCACGATTCAGAAGCACAGGATGTTGTCTTATAACGCCGTCTAAAATATCCCAAATCTCAGGCCCTTCAAGCTCTACAAGTCTTTTTGCAGATTTGATTGTGGATGCCTCACCTTGATAAATCAATTTACTGAAGACAAATGGTTTGAATAGCTCCAATGCCATTTTCTTTGGAATACCACATTGATGAAGCTTCAAAGTTGGCCCAACTACAATCACTGATCTACCAGAGTAATCGACTCTTTTTCCTAACAAATTCTGCCTGAATCTGCCTTGCTTACCTTTGATCATATCCGCAAGTGACTTCAGTGGTCGCTTATTTGACCCTGTTACGGCTCTTCCCATTCTTCCGTTATCAAGCAGTGCATCAACAGATTTTTGCAACATCCTTTTTTCATTTCTAACGATGATATCTGGAGCATTCAGATCCAGTAATCTTTGGAGTCTATTGTTCCTATTAATAACTCTTCTATAGAGATCATTGAGATCCGATGTAGCAAATCTACCGCCATCAAGAGGAACCAGAGGTCTTAAGTCTGGTGGTAAAATCGGAAGCACTTTTAGAATCATCCATTCAGGCCTATTTCCAGAAGAAATCAACGACTCTATGAGTTTTAATCTCTTTTGATAACGCTTGATCTTGATCTGTGAAGCAGTTGCTTCCATGTCTTCTTGTATTTGATTGAGGCTGTCCTGAAGATCTAGGTCTTTAAGAATATCGTGGATTGATTCAGCTCCCATCGCAGCAGAAAAATCATCGCCATACATCTCCAACGCTTCAATATATTGCTCTTCAGAAAGCATTTGACCTTTCGTAAGATCAGTCATGCCAGGATCTGTAACAAGATAAGCTTCAAAGTAAAGAACTCTTTCTATTTCCCTCAAAGTCATATCAAGCAAAAGACCAATTCTTGATGGAAGAGACTTCAAGAACCAAATATGTGCAACGGGGCTTGCAAGCTCTAGATGGCCCATTCTTTCTCTTCGAACCTTACTTTGAGTGACTTCTACACCACATTTTTCACAAACAACGCCTCTGTGTTTTAAGCGTTTATATTTTCCGCAAAGGCATTCATAGTCTTTAACAGGTCCAAATATTTTTGCGCAGAACAATCCATCTCTTTCTGGTCTGAAAGTTCTATAGTTAATGGTTTCGGGTTTTTTAACCTCGCCATAAGACCAGGATCTAATCATTTCTGGGGACGAAAGACCAATTCTTATGTGATCAAATTCTTCTGCAAAAGGTTTCTGATTAAAGATATTAAGTAAGTTTTTCATATTGAGCTTCCAGCTTATTTTTCATCGATTTGCTTAGGATCTTCGACTAAATCCATATTCAAACCCAGAGATCTAATTTCTTTCATGAGAACATTGAATGATTCGGGAATTCCCGTATCGACTTCATTGGTTCCATCCACGATTTGTTTATACATACGAGTCCTGCCCTGAACATCGTCAGATTTAACAGTAAGCAATTCTCTAAGAGTATGAGAAGCACCATAAGCCTCTAAAGCCCAAAC